>NZ_DYYK01000020.1:0-3202 GCF_020741705.1 Bacteroides coprosuis | reverse complement strand
GACAATACTTTGACACCGATATGTCGTTGTCTTGTCGGTGTCAGAATAGAGCTCTTTCAAAGAAAAAGAGGTTACCCCAAATCAAGGTAACCTCTCTATTTATTTATTAAACTATCCTATGCACTAATCTTTATTTAGCCAATCCAAGTTAGCCACATACCCAGATTTTAATATTCTGTTATTTCTGTCTCACCTTTTGGAAGCTTAGGAAGTACAAACATTTCTCCTAACTTGTAATTATACTCATCAGGAATAAACTCGTATCTACCATCTCCTGGATAAAAAGTCATTTCCCCAAAAATAGTTTTACCATTAATAGAATAAAAATCTACACGCACAAATGGAAAGCGGTCTGCTAAAACCTCAGCAAGGTGTACCATTTCGTCAAAATTAGTAGGTTTAGTAATTGGCGATTGAATCCACATAGATTCAGCTACATCTCTGAAAGGTAACAACTTAAAATCCAAATCAAAAAAACCTGATTTATGATCTTCTCTTCTATCTAAATGAACTTCCAAAAACTTAGGCTTACCATTAAAGCAGTAAAATTTATAATCGGTTAGTGAGCCACGAGCTGCTTCAGCCATAAATTTATCGACCAAGAATCTAGGTTTAACATCTTTATAAGCCCATTCTAAACCACCTCGATAATATTGATTACGTCTTTTCCATTTATATAGCTTCAATTTAGCCTTCCTTACATTCAGTTTAGACTTATCAGAAACTATTAAATTAAAGCCATATCCATGTACTCCTTTTATAACAAACTGATCTGGTAAAGCATCAAAATCAATATCATTAATATCCTCATATATTCCTAGACAGGCATTAAGATATTGCTCTCCTATTTTTTCTTTTACATATTCTCTGACTGCATATTTATCAACGAGCTGATTCAAAATAGCTGGATGATAGTGAGTTTTATACCAATGAATTTTCTCATTGAATCGGATAGGATTCTTATCATTATACTTTTGACTCGTATAATATTCGTAATAATATTTTACGCACTTATGAGGAGGAAGAAATTTCATTTTCTTCAAGATTCCCAAATAGAGTTTTCTAAAACCCTTAACTTTTGACATCTATATTAATATTTTATGCAAAAGTAAGCATTTTTTTTCGAGTGCCAATATTTCTATTTCTCCAATCGCCTCACTTCATCTTATTAAAATCTTAAAACCCGACATAGCTTTTACCTAAGGAGATTCAAGTATTTATTGCATCCTCAATTTTAAAGTCGTATTTTTGCCCACCTTAATTAAAGTAAAAATGACACAAAACAAACACACTAAGACTCCCTCCCTTTTAGGAGGGACAATGATTATTGCAGGTACACTAATTGGAGGAGGTATGGTTGCTATACCTATCGCAACATCTGGTCTATGGTATTATCGTTCCTTGTTTGTTTTAATCTATTCTTGTTTTTGTATGCTATGCTCAGGTTTAATGTTGGTCGAAGCCAATCTTCATTACCCGCACGGAGCGAGCTTTGATACTATGGTGAAGGATTTATTAGGCAAAAAATGGAACATCATTACTGGAGTAACCATAACCTTTGTTCTTTATACCCTAGTCTATGCTTACATCACTGTAGGTGGCAGCATTACAACAAATATTATGGAGTCTGTTACGGGTAATACTACTCCCTATCAACCTCTAGGAGGTTTTCTATTTTGCATGGTACTTGCTTTTTGCGTATGGATCTCTACAAAAGCAATAGACAGAGCCTCAACTATTCTTATCATCGCCATGGTAATTAGCTTTATAGGCATGATTACAGGATTACTAGGACATATTAATTTTGATTTTTTAAGTAATACTCCTGGCGTCATCGAAGGAGCAAGTTCTGAAGACAGTTATTGGAAATATTTTATATTTGCATTGCCTGTCTGCGTAACCTCATTCTGCTTTCATGGTACTGCACCCAGCATGGTGTTGTATTACCAAAAAGATGCTAAGACCATTCAAAAGAGTATTATATGGGGATCTCTTATTGCATTTATTGTCTATACTCTCTGGCTTACCTCAGTGCAAGGAAACTTATCTAGGTCTGAATTTATAGCCATAAATTCTGCAGAAGACAATGTACAAGCAATGATTAATACGCTAAGTAGCTATGTAACAATCGACCTATTGAAACAACTTATTAATTTCTTCACGTACGTAGCTATTATTAGTTCCTTTTTGGGCGCTTCACTAGGTTTATTCGACTATTTAGCCGACTTATTTAATATAAAAGATACACGACTAGGTAGATTAAAAACGGCTAGCATTACATTTCTACCTCCTTTAGTTGCTTCTTTTCTATTCCCTTACGGATTTGTAATTGCGATTAGCTATGTTGGTTTTGCAGCAGCTATATGGTCTATCATAGTACCAGCATTAATGGTATTAAAATCACGAAAGAAATTTCCAGATGCTCCTTATCGTGTCTTTGGAGGAAAATTCTTAGTCTATTTTATATTACTATTTGCCATAATCACCTTGATATCTCAACTGATTACTCAGTTTGGACTAATTAAAGCTTTTGCTTAAACTCCAAAATTTATAATATGAAACGAAAAGAGGCTGCTAATATAAATCATCTAGCAGCCTCTTCTTGTTTTCTATCCTATCACTGTTGCTATTAGAGAGCGTGGACCGCCATAGTCTCTAAACTCGCAAAGATAGATTCCTTGCCAAGTACCCAAGTTTAACTGGCCATTAGTTATAGGAATATTTAAACTGGTACCTACTAAGACTGTTTTTGCATGAGCAGACATATCATCACTTCCTTCGTAACTGTGTATATAGTAAGATTCTCCATCTTTAACTAAACGATTGAAAATACTATTTAAATCATCAAGTACACTAGGATCTGCATTTTCATTAATTGTCAATCCAGCTGAGGTATGCTTGATAAAGAGGTTTAGCATACCCACATCAGGTAATGATGGTAACTGTTCCAATACTTCTGATGTGATATAATGAAACCCCCTAGACCTTGCTTTTAGACGAAATTCTCTCTGATGAATCATAACTATTTATTTTCTCTTAAAATAATAGAATATAAAAGAAATATCATATTTTGTCCCGTCCTAAAAAAGCGTTACAGTTAATAACGTTTTAAAAATAGTATATTAAGTCCGAGCAACATGATTTGCTTGGACTTTTTTATAAGTTTTAATTTTTATTTTATTCTGTCGATGCATAAAATCAG
>NZ_DYYK01000019.1:0-18866 GCF_020741705.1 Bacteroides coprosuis | reverse complement strand
TCGGCAGTAGAAAAAAGATCTTTTAGCTCATCAATATCTTTTTGGTTCTCTGTTTTCCCTAATTCAGCAATAATTTCGCTAGAAGTCATTTCCATAGCATTAAACCCAAATCTCTTGAACATATAAGTACGCAATACATCTGTAAGTTCTGTATAATAAGCTTTTGGTCCTGCTGTTTGCCATGATTTACGGCTCTTAATCTCCTGAATTAACTCTAAAGCTTCATCATGAGGTGGTCGCTGAGGAGTTAGCTTAATACGTCTAATAATAGGTTTATTGTCAGCTAAACGGCGTATTAGGTAAATCATCAGATAAATAGCTGGAGCGATGAGTAGTAAACTTACAAATAGCATTACCCAATCTCCCCACACAAAAGGAGGTTCCATAATATCTTTCGGACCAAAAAACTGCTCAGGATCTGCTTCTTCCAAATCAAAAGTCTCTACTTTAAGAGACAGTGGGTCTGATTTATATACTTCACCATCAACCTCTACTTCAACAGGAGGAATGAGGTAAAGCTTTGCATCAAATGAAGTGAGCTTATAGCGCTGTGTTAGAGTCATTTTAGCCTTATCATCTGAATAAACAGTATCAATGGGAGCCATATCTAAAACCTCTATTCCATCAACAATAGTATCATTGTAAATGGGTAAGAGTGCTTTTTTATTCGCATCTAGTTTTACTTGAATGACTAGATCCGTTTGCTCTCCAATCATAAGCTGTACAGAGTCTACTTTAGCTGTAACACTTACATTTTGTGCAAACAGAGGTGCGGCACAAATAAAAAGTAGTATAAATAGCTTTATTCTTCGATTCATTCTTAATTTCTTTTAGCAAATAGACTTAATAGAGCTTTAACGTAATCATGATCCGTACGTACAGAAACTGAATCCACATTACTCTTTGTAAAAGTAGATTTTAGTTTAGATTGATTATCACTCCACCATTTATGATGGGCATTGCGTAGTGCAGCCGAAGAGGTGTCAATCCACTGTTCATGTCCAGTTTCTGCATCTCTTACTTTCATTAAGCCTATATTGGGGAGTTCTGCCACCCTTTTATCGTAGAGTTGGATTGCAATGACATCATGTTTCCGATTAGCAATCGTCAAAGCATTAATATAATCCTTCTGATCAATGAAATCTGATAGGATAAATGCTGTACATCTACGTTTCATCACGTTTGTTAAGTATTCAATGCCTAGTTTAATATCTGTTTTTCTACTTTGAGCATTAAAGTTGAGTAACTCACGGATAATAAAAAGGATATGTTTTCGTCCTTTCTTAGGCGGTATAAACTTTTCGATTTGATCTGAAAAGAAAATCACCCCAATTTTATCGTTATTATGAATAGCAGAGAATGCTAATGTAGCAGCAATCTCTGTTAGCATATCTTTCTTGGTTTGTTTTTTAGTTCCAAACTCCAAGCTGCCAGATACATCGACAAGTAACATTACTGTAAGCTCTCGCTCTTCTTCAAACACCTTGATATATGGCTTTGAAAATCTAGCAGTTACATTCCAGTCGATATCTCTAATATCATCCCCATATTGATATTCACGTACCTCAGAAAAGGCCATACCTCTGCCCTTAAAAGCAGAGTGATATTGTCCAGCAAAAATATTGTTGGACAATCCACGTGTTTTTATCTCTATGTGACGTACTTTCTTTAAAATATCACTTGTTTCCATTTTTTGAATTGAGAGTTTGATGATTGATAAATCTTAATACTCCAATTTTTGGATCAAGGAACTTCTACCTTATTCAAGATTTGGCTTACAATTTCATCAGAAGTTACATTGTTTGCTTCAGCCTCATAGCTTAAGCCAATACGGTGACGAAGAACATCATGTGCAACGGCACGAACATCCTCAGGAACTACGTATCCTCTACGCTTAATGAAAGCATAAGTACGTGCAGCAAGTGCTAAGTTGATTGAAGCACGAGGTGATCCACCAAATTCAATGTAGTCTTTCAATTCTTTTAAGCCATATTGCTCTGGATAACGAGATGCAAAAACGATATCTACAATATAGCGTTCAATTTTTTCATCAATATATACTTGTTGAACTACTTTACGAGCTTCAACAATATCTTCTGCTTTTACGATAGGTCTGACTTCTTGACTTTTGCCCGAGATATGCCCTCTAATGATTTCTCTTTCTTCTTCTTGTTTAGGATAATCGATGACTACCTTCAGCATGAAACGGTCAACTTGCGCTTCAGGAAGAGGATAAGTACCTTCTTGTTCAATCGGGTTTTGGGTAGCTAGTACCAAGAAAGGTTTTGGAAGAGGGAAAGTTTCCTTACCAATTGTCACTTGGCGTTCTTGCATGGCTTCCAGTAAGGCACTTTGAACTTTTGCTGGGGCACGGTTTATTTCATCTGCCAAAACAAAGTTTGCGAAGATAGGCCCTTTTTTTACTTGGAAGTTCTCATCTTTTTGACTGTATACCATAGTACCAATTACGTCGGCTGGTAAAAGGTCTGGTGTAAATTGTACTCTTGAATATTTAGAGTCAATCAGGGATGCTAGTGTTTTAATAGCCAAAGTCTTTGCTAGACCAGGAACACCTTCTAATAAGACGTGTCCGTCAGATAATAGCCCTATGAGTAAAGACTCAACTAAGTGTTTTTGACCAACAATAACCTGGTCCATTCCCGCAGTAAGGTTGGTAATAAAAGCACTTTGCTTTTCAATCCTTTCGTTTAATTCACGAATATCTATTGGTTCAGCCATAAATATTAAAAGTTTTTAGATTCTAATTTTTAGATTTTCAATTAATAAGATGTTTCAATCTATAAAATCAAAAATACATTATTACAGAGCTTTATGCAACTTAATAATAGTAAAATGATTAATAAAAAAAGTAAACAAAATATGCTGATATTTCTATCTCTATAGATGAAAAATCAGCGTATTTTTGATTTCTTTAGTTTTAATACTTAATATTTAACTCATTAAGTACTTTTCGAATCGCTTCAAAGGTTGTAATACGAGTTGGGATAAGAGGTAACCTAAGCTTATTCTTAATCATTCCCATTACACTGAGAATAGATTTTACACCAGCAGGATTACCATCTACAAATAATAGTTTAAAAAGCTCAGTAAACTTATGATGTATGGTTAGGGCATGTTCATAATCTCCTTGTAGGGCTAATCTAGTCATTCTGCTAAATTCACGAGGAAAAGCATTTCCAATAACTGATATTACACCTACAGCTCCCAAAGTAATCAATGGGAAGGTTATACCATCATCTCCCGATATTACATTAAAGTTCTCTGGTTTGTTTTTAATTATTTCATCCATCTGGGTAATATCTCCAGATGCCTCTTTAACAGCAACTACATTCTTGAAATCGCGTGCTATGCGCAAAGTTGTCGCAGCAGTCATATTTACCCCTGTTCTTCCAGGCACATTATAAAGAACAATAGGTAGATTTGTTGATTCTGCTATTGCTTTGTAATGTTGATAAATTCCTTCTTGGGAAGGTTTGTTGTAATAAGGTACTACAGACAAGATTGCATCGACACCCGTAAAATCATCGTTTTTAAGAGACTCAACAACTGCACGAGTATTATTACCTCCAACGCCCAACAGAATAGGTACACGTCCGTTTGCTCTTTCTATCACAAACTTTTTGACTTGTTCCTTCTCCTCATCAGTTAATGTTGGTGTTTCAGCTGTTGTTCCCAGCACGCATAAGAAGTCTGCGTTGTTTTGGAGGATAAAATCAACCATCCTTGCTAACGCAGGGAAGTCTATGCTTTCATCCTCATTAAATGGGGTAATTAAGGCTACACCCATTCCTCTCAATTTTGTCTGTATCATGAGTTAATAACTTGAAGTCTCTTTTGATTCGAATTAACGCAAAAATAGTAATATTTTCCAACTATACCCGAACTTCTGAAAATATTATCTGCTCGAGTATAGCGACTATTAGCCTATTAGAAGCAAAAACTCTTCTTCGGAAATAATTTTAATTCCAAGCTTTTCAGCTTTTTCGAGTTTTGCTGGTCCCATATTCTCTCCTGCCAAGACGTAATCGGTCTTTGAGGAAATACTTCCTACATTTCGCCCTCCGTTTTGTTCGATAAGGGCTTTATATTCATTTCTAGAGTGAATTTTAAAGACACCACTAATTACAATGGCAGCACCCTCTAATTTGTTCGTTTGATTGGCTACTTCTTCTTCATTTTGGTGAAGTTGTACGCCATATTCTACCAACTGCTGCACCATAATTCTATTTTCTTCCTTCGAAAAGTAGTTGATAATGCTTTCAGCTATTTTTTCACCAATTTCATCAATACTTATCAATTCTTCCTGAGAAGCCTTAGCCAAGTCGCCTATATTCTTGAAGGTCTTTGCTAGTTTTTTAGCAACAGTTTCACCTACGAAACGAATACCTAGAGCAAATAATGCACGAGCAAATGGTACTTTTTTACTTTCTTCAATTCCTTTAATGATATTATTGGCTGAAGTGTCGCCCATACGCTCTAATCCTAAAATTTGTTCTTTAGTAAGCTGATAAAGGTCTGCAGCATTATGAAGTAGTCCTTCTCGATAGAATAGATCGACTGTTTCTGGTCCTAGTCCATCAATATTCATAGCTCTGCGACTGATAAAATGTACTATTCTACCTTTGATTTGAGTTGGACATCCTGTTTCATTAGGGCAATAATGCGCAGCTTCACCCTCGTAACGTACTAAATCGGTGCCACATTCTGGACATTTTTTGATAAATTCTACCTTGGGTCCTAGATTTTCATCGCGAGCATCTGTATCGACTGCAGTAATTTTAGGAATAATTTCTCCGCCTTTTTCCACATAAACCATATCGCCAATGTGTAAATCAAGTCCTCGGATTATATCTTCGTTGTGCAATGATGCTCTTCTTACCACAGTACCCGAAAGTTGGACTGCATCTAAATTGGCCACAGGAGTAATTGCGCCTGTTCTTCCTACCTGATAGGTTACTTCATTCAAGCGTGTACGTGCTTCTTCTGCTTGGAATTTATACGCAATAGCCCAACGAGGAGATTTTGCAGTATAACCCAAACCTTCTTGCTGTGCAATGCTATTCACTTTAATTACAATTCCATCGGTGGCAACTGGCAAGTCTTTTCGAGCCGTATCCCAATATCTGATAAAATCATATACTTCTTGAAGCGTTTTGCACTTACGCATCTCGCTAGAAATTTTGAAGCCCCATTTTGATGCTTCTTCCAAGTTTTCATAATGACCATCATATGGTAAATTTTCTCCCAACAAATAATACAAATAAGCATCTAGCTTACGACTAGCTACAACAGATGAGTTTTGAAGTTTAAGTGTACCTGATGCTGCATTCCTAGGATTTGCAAATAAGGGTTCTTCACGAGCTTCTTTTTCTGCATTCAACTCTTCAAAAACAACCCAAGGCATTAATATCTCTCCACGAATTTCAAATTCATCAGGATAATTATCTCCATTGAGAACAAGAGGGATAGTACGTATTGTTTTTACGTTGTCAGTAACCATGTCACCTCGTGTACCATCGCCACGTGTTACAGCTTCTACTAATTTACCGTGTTGGTAAGTCAATGAAATAGATGTTCCATCAAATTTTAACTCACAGCAAAGTTCAAAAGGCTGACTACCCAAGGCTTTCTTTACACGTTCATAAAATTCGGCAACCTCTGTTTCAGAATAAGTATTAGCCAATGAGAGCATTGGATATTTGTGTTCTTTTTGAGTAAAACGCTTGTCTATATCACTACCTACTCGGTGTGTTGGCGAATTGGGATCATCATATTGTGGATTCTTTTTCTCTAAATCTTGTAATTCCTTCAGTAGATCATCAAATTCTTTATCACTAATTTCTGGCTGGTTAAGTATATAGTATTTATAGTTTTGTTGATGAAGATACTTACGTAACTCATCAATTCTATCTTTTGCAGTCATCTGTATTCTATTTGTTTTATCACAAAAATAGGGAATCTATTGAGAAAAGCTTTACTTTTGTAGAAAAATAAGAGTCTAATTATATTATGCGAATAGATATCATAACAGTATTGCCCGAGATGATTGAGGGCTTTTTTAATTGTTCTATTATGAAACGGGCTAAGGATAAGGGCTTGGCAGAAGTTCATATTCATAATTTACGGGATTATACCGAAGATAAACACCGCCGTGTAGATGATTATCCTTATGGAGGATTTGCAGGTATGGTCATGATGGTACAGCCCATAGAGAGCTGTATTAATGCACTTAAGTCTGAAAGAGAGTACGATGAAGTTATATTCGTGACACCCGATGGAGAACAATTTGACCAACCTATGGCAAATCAATTATCTCTTGCTAAAAATATAATTATTCTTTGTGGGCATTTTAAAGGAATTGATTATCGCATTAGAGAGCATTTAATCACAAAAGAAGTAAGTGTTGGGGACTTCGTTCTTACAGGGGGCGAACTTCCAGCTGCGGTGATGGCAGATGCTATTATTCGCATAATTCCTGGAGTTATATCCGATGAACAATCAGCTTTGTCTGATTCTTTTCAAGATAATCTTTTAGCTGCTCCAGTTTATACCCGACCAGCAGATTATAAAGGCTGGAAAGTTCCTGATGTCTTACTCTCTGGTCATGAAGCCAAGATTAAAGAATGGGAACTTAAAATGTCGTTGGAAAGAACACAGCGACTTCGTCCCGATTTATTGGAAGACAAATAAATACTTCAATATAGATTACACAAAAAGAGGATACTGACATTCTCTTTTTGTGTTTTTTAAATCTAATACTCAAGAGCACCAATCAGCTGTTGAATTGAAGTAAATTTATGACGGTGCATATAATCTTTTATTCCATTTAGAATGTCAATGGTTGCAGTTGGTTCAACAAAATTGGCTGTCCCTACTTGAATAGCCGAAGCCCCTGCCAATAAAAATTCTATGGCATCAGTTGCATCCATTATTCCTCCCATACCGATAATGGGTATCTTAACCGCATTAGCTACTTGCCAAACCATACGCAAAGCAATAGGTTTAACACAAGGTCCCGACAAACCTCCAGTAATTGTAGAGAGTACAGGGCGACGCTTTTCGGCATGAATGGCCATTCCTAAAACCGTATTGATGAGCGATACACCATCAGCACCGTTATCTTCAGCTACTTTTGCTATTTCAGCAATGTCTGTAACATTTGGAGATAGCTTTACGATAAGAGTTTTGTGATATACCTCTCTCACTGCTTTTACTACTGAAGCAGCTTGAATCGGTGAAACACCAAAAGCCATTCCTCCCTCTTTTACGTTTGGGCAGGAGATGTTTAACTCTATTGCTGGGATATTATCTAGTTTATCGATGATCTCAGCCGTTTTTACGTACTCTTCGATAGTTGATCCATTCACGTTGACTAAAATGGCTGTATTGAGCTCTTTTAGCCTTGGATTAATATGTTCTACAAAGTAATCAACCCCTTTATTTTGTAATCCCACAGCATTTAGCATACCCGATGGAGTTTCTGCCATACGAGGATAAGGATTTCCTTCCCGGTGATGTAAGGTAGTTCCTTTTACTAAAATTCCACCCAATTGGTTTAAATCAATAAAGTCTGCGAACTCTTCTCCATAACCAAAAGTACCCGAAGCTGTCATAACAGGGTTCTTCAGTTCTAAGTTTCCTATTTTTACTTTTAAATCTAAATCTCCCATAACAAATCTTTTATATTAAATACAGGTCCTTCTGTACATGCACATACGTGTCCTTTAGGGGTGTCTTCTACACAGCAAAGACACGCTCCAATACCACAAGCCATCATGTTCTCGAGAGATACCTCACAAGCTATATCTTCTCGCTTTGCATAAGCTGCTATAGCTTGCATCATCGGTTTTGGACCACAAGAATATATTTTACTAAATCGTTGAGTCTTCAATACAGAATGATGAGTAACAAAACCTTTTTCTCCGTAACTTCCATCTTCGGTAGTAGTGTAAACTGTACCCAGCTGCTCAAATAGGTCTAGCTGCAATAAATCTTTTTTAGATCTTGCACCCAACAAGAAAATAGGATCATAGCCTTCTTCCTTTAGCTTCTTTCCTAAAAAGAGCATAGGAGCAACTCCAACACCACCACCAACAAGCAAAGGGCGTTTAGTAGTACACTGAGGTTTAGAGAAAGTATTACCCAAGGGAAGAATAACATTAAACGTTTCTCCAGTTTGCAAACGTGCAAGATGACGAGTGCCATCGCCTACTTTTTGAATTAAAAACCAGACTTCGTTATTGGCTGGTTCAACCCAGTTGATGGATATGGGACGTCTTAAAAATGTTTTTGAAGATCCGTCAACACGGAGTTGAGCAAATTGTCCTGGCATGCAGGAAGAGAGAGATTCAGGTGAAGTAGCTTTTATAAGAATATAACTTTCGTTGAGTTCTATATTAGCCGTAACTTCCAGATCTATTATTTTCTTTTTCATAAGGCAGAGAAGTGATTTATAAATAATCTGGATAACAAAGATAGTTCTATATTCTAGAATCAGAAAGTATTCAGTACTAGAATTAATTATTTGGCAACAAATGTTTCATAGGTGTTATCATCAAAAAAGACTCTGATTTCTGTTATTTTTCTTGGAGGTTTTATCGGTTCTGAAGTACTACTAACTTGGGCCTGTTTTGCTAAAATGGGAGCAATAGCACCTAAGGAATCCAAAGATATCCCTGAAACTTGCTCAGCCACATCTATGTCATTATTTTTCAATCCTACCTGATAACCATTATTATTAACGGAAATGCCATTTCCGTGCGTTTTTTGAGTACGCATACTTCCTTGACCGTAAAGAAGCCATTCTATGTTCACGTCACTAAATGCTTGATGTATTTTCATTATGACATCTAGGCTAGCTTTATTTCTTCCATTAATAAAATGTGATAAAGTAGATTGCTGAATTCCTGTACGATCAGCAAATTCTCCAGAAGAAAGCTCCTCTTGCTCCATTATAAGCTTAACTCGGTCATTTATAGCCATGGTTACCAGGTGATTATGTGTTGATTTGGGGTGGTATTAAAGTAAACTATTTTCAATACATTACAAATATAAAAAGAAGTGTTCACAAAACCAATTTACAAAGCTATTAAATTTTAAGTATGTAATATTACAATTATATACTAGTATTATACTTTAATAATATTACAGATGTATAAAGAAGAGTATTATATTAAATTAAGACTTTATGTATTTAATATAATGAGTTGATTATTAGATTAATAAATATCGTATATTATAGGCAATAGCTTTGTGATTCTAATAATTAGACTTTTTACTGCTAAAATCTTTAACTATTACTATAAGCCATTATTATAACTAACTGATAATTAGATTATAGTGCTTCATTTAGGATAGTGTTAATCACAATTATCATTACATTATTAATGTATCTTTACTATTACAAACAGAATTTAGTTAGATAATAAGGAAGGGCATATTACATTAATAATGTGATTATACAAATGTAAAACCTCGAATAAAGGCTTGTTTTATTACAAATGTAAATGATTTCTGCTAGATAAATAGGAATATTCTAGCCTACTTTAGATCATCTATATATTTAGGGAATGACATTAACATTGTCATATCTTTTGTCTTCTAGAAGTAAGTTTAGCATAACCTTGATCCAAGGACTCTTTGACCTAGTCAAAAATAATTATGACTAGGTCATGATGATCTCATGATAGGGTGATATATATGTTTGCTAAGTTTGAAAATATGGTGAAGTCTAAAAATATAGATTTTCCCCCCTATTTAATATTAACATATCTATATTGTAACTATTTTTCTAAGTCAATTTCCTTGCTTTATTTAATATCTCTCGCGTATTCGTCTGGAATTTTAAAATTATAGCGATTTAGAATACCAGAAAAATAAGAGAATTAATACCCCCTTTTATTGTTCAATAATCTGACTTTATAGGATAGTTTGAATATCTGACTTTTTATCCATAAAAAACACTGTGATACTATACTTGGTTAAGGCAGAGATTTTAAGTTGAAGTAAAAGTAACTATAAATATTTAAACTGATTATTTGGATTAGCTAGTAGCTTTAGCACTTGTTTATTTAAGCGATAAGTATCGAATGAGCTACTATTTTAAGTTTAAATTTGAGGAGAATAGAGAGGTTATTTTAGAGTAATAGAAGCACCTATTGAAAGCCGAACAAGAGTTTTTTAGCTACTCGTATGTTGTTTGCTTTAGCTTTGTGATGTCTTTTTGGAGCATAAAAAAGAGCCATTCTCATTGAATGACTCTTTACTGTTTCTATCTATGTTAGCGTGAGATTAGTGGAGAATTTTATATACTAATTCTTTTAGTAGATCTCCGTCACTCATGTGGCTATTTCCTATTCCTTTTGACATCGCATCCGTTTCACGTATGTAGCCAATGATATCCATTGTCTTCACACCTGAGAATGTATTCATTCCTTTGATATAATCCTTTGCTTGCCAAGGAGTCCTAAGACTAAGCATTTCTGCGATTCCTCTGTCCGATTTATCGGGTGAATAATAAGCTAGCATAAGGTTGGAAAAGTAGCTAAAGAGAAGTCCAAGAGTCATCGGTAATGGATTTGTTTTGGGGTTTTCCTCAAAATAATGCACTATTTGATTCACTCTAAATACATCTCTATCTAGCAGAGCATTACGTAGCTCAAAGTTATTATAACTCTTGCTAATGCCTATATTCTTCTCTACCAAGTCTGGAGTAATGCGTTTTTGTTTTCCACCAGTAGTAAGAATTAGCTTATCTAATTCACTAGTCAATCTACTTAAATCTGCTCCAATAAAATCGGCTAGCATTGCTGAAGCTTTGGGTTCAATAGTAAACTGCTTTCTCTGGATATAAGAATCTATAAAGCCTATCAGATCTCTATCTTTAAGAGCTTTTGATTCAAATAAAACCCCTATTTTAGCTATTTCTGAACCTAATTTCTTTCGTCCATCAAGCTTTCCATGCTTATGGCAAATCACCAAGATAGTTGATAACAGAGGCTTTTGCAGGTAGTATGAAAGTTGATCCATATTTCTAATCTGCTGTGCCTCCTTTACAATAACAACTTGGTGTTCAGACATCATAGGATAGCGTTTGGCTGCATTGATAATTGTTGATACATCTATATCCGCACCATAAAGTACAGTAAGATTAAACTCTTTTTCCTCTTCAGTGAGTACATTTTCTTCAAGAGTATCAGATATCAGGTCAATGTAATAAGACTCTTCGCCCATTAAATAATAGACTGGAGCATATTTTTTTGCCCTAATATCTTTCATTATGCTTTCAAAGCTTTGTTCTTTTTTAGCCATTAATAGATGTCTTTCTTCTAAATCACCAATCGAATTTTAGGTGTCTTACTGTTTTCTTTTCATCAATAATCATACGTAACGAGGCAATACCTATTTCTACATGTTCCTTTACATACTTAGCAGTAACTGTTGTATCGCTCTTATCTGTCTTTACTCCTTCTGGTAACATAGGCTGGTCAGATACTAGCAATAGTGCTCCAGTAGGAATATGGTTGGCAAAGCCTACGCTAAATAGTGTTGCTGTTTCCATATCGACAGCCATTGCACGAGTTCTCGTGATATATTCTTTAAACTCAGTATCATGTTCCCACACACGGCGGTTTGTTGTATAAACTGTACCAGTCCAATAGTCTCGTGCAAAATCTCGTATCGCAGAAGAAACGGCACGTTGAAGCATAAATGCGGGCAATGAAGGGACCTCAGCAGGAAAATAATCATTGGATGTACCTTCTCCTCGAATTGCTGCTATAGGTAGGATGAAATCACCTAACTTAGTCTTAATGTTTACACCACCGCATTTGCCTAAAAATAGACAAGCTTTTGGCTCTATTGCAGATAGTAAATCCATGATAATAGCAGCGTTAGGACTACCCATACCAAAGTTGATAATAGTTATTCCTTCTGCTGTAGCAGAGATCATGTTAGCGTCTCTTCCAAGTACGGGAACATTAAATTTTTCGGCAAAAAGCTCAACATAATTATTGAAGTTGGTCAGTAAAATATACTCTCCGAAATCCTCTAGTTTACGTTTCGTATAACGAGGAAGCCAATTCTCTACAATTTGTTGTTTTGTTTTCATACATCATTCTTTTTTAAGTGTTCCTATAATCAGAAAACTGTGTTTAACCTGCAAAAATAATAAATGTTATTGGGATACCTAGTTTATAAGTCCATAAAATATTTTGACTTAATTGGTATACTGCTCCGTTTATTATTTAGTATAGATAACAAAAGAATAGGCTATTTGTTAACCCCAATTTATCTTTAAAAACAAAACCATCTAATTGTCAGTTATTTAAAGATATAAAATACTCTTTATTTACGAATAAAAGAAGGTCTGCCCTATTTTATTCTACAAAAAAGATGAGCCAAATCGTTGCTGCTTTTTAATGGCATATATTAAGAAAATATTTCACTTAATATACTTCTTCAATATCTCTTTTAAGGATTCCCTACTTATCTTGTTTTCTAATATTTTGCCATCAGGACCTATCAGCATAAATGTAGGAATTCTTTCATAGCCATATTCTCTCTGAGATGTACGAAATAGATCCATTATATGTCTCCAATTTAGGTTGTGATCCATCACATATTTTTTAGTTTCGGTAAGAAAAGTATCTGCACTATTTTTGTTGGGGATGGATACACCAATTATACCCAATTGATTTTCATCAAACGCAGCTCTAATTTCTTTTAGTTTGTCCATTTCAGCTGTGCAGTATGGACACCACACTCCCCAAAACTCCAATAGATAATATTTATCTAACTCTATATAATCCGATAAAGTGGTAGCTTGCTCCTTTAAATTCAGACCTTCAAAGTCTGCATAGTAAGTACCTACCTCAATTAAATTACTATCCTGATCATCAGTAGAGCTACAAGCTGCAAATAAGAAAATGTACAGTAGTAAAAGGCTATTAATTTTTTTCATTTTAATTATATCTGTTCGTGTCGATTCAATATAGGTTTTATTTTGCTCTATTCTATATTTTGGGGAAAATATTTTACATTATGGGGTATAAAAAAAGGTAGCACAATTACTGTACTACCTTCTGTCTTTAGAGTCGATAACCTCTTTTTATTTTAGATGTTCTGCTAAAATTTCAGGTATAGCTTCACCTCTTAAATCTCTTTTTATGATTGTTCCATCAGGACCAAAAAGGATGATATGAGGAATACCTCTAATTCCATATAAATCTGTAGGAATATTTTGAGCATTAATGATTTGTGCCCAAGGCATTTCTAATTCTTCCATCGCTTTTTGAGTATCTTCTGGTTTGTCCCATACAGCAACTCCTAATAAAGTAAATTCCTTATCCTTATATGTTTCATAGATATTCTTTAAGTTTGGAATTTCGGCACGGCATGGTCCACACCAGCTAGCCCAGAAATCAACTAATACATATTTTCCTTTACCTACATAATCAGATAAAGAAGCTTTTGTTCCGTCTGCTTGCTCAATAGAAAAATCGGTAAACATCTCTCCTTCTTTGGTCTTATCAACAGCTTCGTAACGACTTGACAGCTTTTTAACAAAAGCATTTTCTTTGATTGCAGGATCAAGCTCACTAATTTTTGCTTTCATTTCATCATCAGAAAGACTAGAAGATAAAGATCTGATTGCATCTACAGCTAGAATATTATTTTTATTTGCATTAAAATATTCCAAACTTAGATCTTTTATTTTAGGAACAAATTCATTTTCGTAACGTTGATTAAATTCCTTCTCTATATTTTGTCTCTCTTCATCCGTTACATCTTCCGCCATCATTTTTTCATTAGCTTCTGTATAAGCAGCTTGGATTTCTTCTTGAACCCCATTCAACTTTTTAAGTTGAGCTTGAAGAGCTTGATTCAAAGGACCTCCTACAACTTCTTGTTTGTCAAAGTCAACGTTTGTAGAACCTTCTTCCACTACAACTAAAGCCATTTTTTGAGGAGCTAAACGTACTACACCTATTTCATTTTTATCAAATGGGCTTTCAAACTTCATCTGATTATTTTGAATTATAGTACTATCGAGCTTATCACCTAACATAGAAGTTATGTAAACGGTCTTCCCGTTCATGGTAGAGTCTGGCAGTTGAGAAGTAATCGTATACATTTTCTGCGGATTGCCACAAGAAGCCAGCATAAGTGCGCCAACAGAAAGAATTGATAATGTAAGCTTTTTCATAAAAATTGTTATTAAATATCGCTTTATAATGTTGTTTTAAATAATTTTATAATATAAATATACTCCTTTTTATAATATTAAAAACTTTTTTTACAAAAATATTTAGAATACTAAACTTTTATAAGCTATATGGTCACATTCTATAGTCAAACGTATAGTATTATTATAGATTTGATATAATATTATCAAATTAGGTGTAGGTGTTTACTTCTTATAAAATCTGTTTTAAAACGTATTCAATATGCTTTTTGTTCAGAAAAAATACTTTCTTAATTAAAGATTGGTTAGAGCCGTTTTTTGATGTTCCTTCTTTTCTGTTATAAGTTTCTGTAAAATGGGGTGTGATAAATATTTCTTATCCATAGACACTATCAATTCGTCGAGTTCTTGAGGTGAACATATACTAGCCAATCTGCTTATTGCTTCTACCCCTAAAATATTATCTGTATTTGCCTTGAAATAGGCTATATATAGATCCTTATTCTCTGGTAATACTTCTAGTAAATAGACCTCTTCCATACGAGATTGCAGTTCATCCGCTGATATTTGATTAGCTAATTGGGCTTGAATTTCGTAATATCTCTTTTCTGCTTTCATAGCAAACTTACTTAAAGTAGTATGAAATTCTTGCTGGGCTATATTTAATTTACCTCCAGATACTATTCTATTCTTTAAATCGAGTTCTACCACACCTGGTTCTATAATAAAATCAATAAAATAATTTTCTCCTACTTCAAGAGTACCATATTCCGATTTTTCAAAACCTCGCGTAAATACAAACTCATTATAGTTAACCCTTGTACTATCAAGGCGCTCCCCAGATAGTGCGTCGCAGATATAGAGCATTTTCCCTTGCATATCCCCATCGGGGATCTTTCCTTTTATGGTATAGGTATGTGGGCTTTTTGAGCAACCTACAAAAACGAGGCAACTCGATAGTATAATCCAAGTAGTTTTAGAGGAAATCATAAGTGAAGTTATTAACGTTATTAATTGATCCTTATTTACTCCTATTAACAAAATCAAAGCTCTAAAAGATTTGGTATTAGCTAGATAGTGATAGATATCGCAAAAAAATACCGAGCTAAAAAAGGCTTTTTTGCTCGGTGTAAGTATTGTTATTCTATAAAGTATCTCAATTTACTTGACTAGTTGTTCTACAATTTTTGGAATTGCTTCTCCTCGAAGGTCTCTTTTTATAATTTCACCATCAGGTCCAAAGAGAATAATATGAGGTATTCCTTGGATGCCATAAAGATCAGTAGGAATCTTTTGCGCATTTAATATCTGAGGCCATGGAATCTTATGTTCTTCTATGGCTTTTTTTGTATCCTTCGTTTTATCCCATACGGCAACTCCTAGTATTTCAAAGTTATCACCTTTATATTTTTCATAGACTGATTTTAGGTTAGGGACTTCAGCCAAACATGGGGCACACCAGCTAGCCCAGAAATCAACTAATACATATTTACCTTTTCCCACATAGTCAGAAAGAGAAACCTCTGTTCCATCTTCTTGTTTAATTGTAAAATCGGTAAACATAACTGTTTTATCTGCTGCTTCTTGGCTTAAACCATCTTGCGCAGATATCGTTTCACTTTGATTTTTAGCATCATTTGGTTCACCCTGATTGGTATTCGCTTTCTGAGGATTTCCACAGGCTGCCAGCAACACTGTGCTTCCTAGTAAGATTTTTGAAATTAGATTTTTCATAAATACAATGTTTAATATTATACTCTTTATAAATATGTGTACCTTTATACTCACTGAAAAGACATTATAAAAGTAACGGTTACTAGTTTATTGGGTTTAAATCAGATTTTCAAATAGAGAAATAGTTAGAATTCAGCAATAAGCTTTTGAAGCTCTATTAAACTATTGAAGAAATTACTTTATGGTTTAACAAAGTATCTCAATATATGTTTTAGTCCTGACTATAAAATCTATTCGATCCCTCAAAATATCACATCAATGGCATCACTTAATTTACCTCCAGCAGCATTAAAATTATCTATTATAGATGGCAAACAAGCCGTTTTTGATGTTCTTAGGAATAAAATGATTCTATTAACCCCCGAAGAATGGGTACGTCAGCACTTTGTTCATTTTCTTATATCAGATAAGAAATACCCCCAATCGTTAATGGGCAATGAGATTTTATTGACGTTGAATGGGATGAAAAAAAGATGTGATACTGTGGTTTATAAAAAAGATTTGACACCTCTAGTTATTATTGAGTACAAAGCACCACACATTAAGATAACCCAAGAGGTTTTTAATCAGATATGTAGGTATAACTTTGTACTGAAAGTAAATTATCTCATTGTAAGTAATGGAATAAACCATTATTGCTGCAAAATGAACTACGAAAACAAAACATATACATTTTTAAAAGAGATACCTCTTTATTCGGAACTCGATTAAATCAACCCTTTATTTCATCTATTGAGCTTTTAAAACTGGAGAGATGTGATTCTATGATTTGAGCTATATATAATAAGGTGTAAATCTCCCCTATTTTAGCATCTTAAACTAACGAGAATACATGCTGTCTTAAATTTAGACAAAAAAAGATGGACTAAATAATTAGCCCATCTTCATATTTTAAACGTAACTTTTGGTTATGCTTTTTTCTTTCTAGTTGTAGTTTTACGAGTCTTTTTCTTCTCTTCTACTACTTGTAATTCTACACCAGCCAATTCTGGGTCAATCATGATACGACCACAATATTCACAAACTATAATTTTCTTACGTGAACGGATATCCAATTGTCTCTGAGGTGGAATCTTGTTGAAACAACCACCACAAGCATCACGTTCTACATAAACTACTGCAAGACCATTGCGAGTATTTTTACGAATACGCTTGAATGACTGAAGTAAACGAGGTTCTATTTTAGACTCAAGCTTTTTAGATTTTTCTCTAAGTTTTTCCTCTTCTTGTTTTGTTTCTGATACGATTTCTTCTAGCTCATTCTTTTTCTGATCTAAGTCTTTCTTACGACCATCGAATATTGCTTTGCTAGCTTCTAAATCTTCTCCTTTTACTTTTTGTTCAGAAGTAAATTCTTTAATACGCTTTTCTGAAAGTTGAACTTCTAGAGTTTGGAATTCAATTTCCTTACCTAGTAAGTCATACTCACGGTTGTTACGTACATTCTCTTGTTGTTCTGTGTACTTAGCGATAAGAGATTTTGAAGTCTCAATATCTACTTTTTTAGTAGCTACATCAGTTTTTAGTTGAGCAATGTCCGACTTGATTTTTTCAATACGAGTATTAAGTCCTTCAATCTCGTCCTCTAGGTCTTGAACTTCAAGTGGAAGCTCTCCTCTAAGAGTTTTAATATCATCTATTTTTGATAATACAGTCTGTAGTTCGTATAAAACTTCAAGTCTTTCTTCTACAGTCAACTCTTTTGTTTCTTTAGCCATCTTTTCTATAAATATTTAATTGGATTTGTATTTACTTCGGTAAAATGGAGTGCAAAAGTAGGAAATTTATCCTTTATAATAGAATAAAATAATTCTTTTGTGTATTGTTCACTCTCGTAATGTCCTATGTCAGCCATTAGTATAAGGTCATCATTGCCAAAATAATCATGATATTTTATCTCTGCACTAATAAATATGTCAGCTCCAGCACCTATAGCTTGATGAAGAAGGAATGCACCCGAGCCCCCACAAAGGGCTACTTTTTGTATGGGTTTACCTCTCAGTTTGCTATGCTTCACGCTGCCAACTTGGAATATGTTTTTTACTTTTAATAGGAATTCTTTTTCGTCAATGGGTTCAGGTAAACTAGCTATAACACCAGCTCCTACCTGGCTCCAGCTATTAGCTAGAGGATAGATATCAAAGGCAGGTTCCTCATAAGGGTGAGCTTGTACTAAAGCCCTAACAACAGCCGATTTCTTAAAACTTGGAAATATAGTTTCAATCCGTACCTCAGGTTCTGTATGAAGAGTACCAACTTCTCCACAAAAAGGCTGAGCACCATCTAAGGCTCTAAACGTTCCTTCACCTTGTATATTATAGCTACAAGAATCGTACTCTCCAATATGACCACATCCTGCTTGGAATAGAGTTTGGCGTACTTCTTCAGCTTGTGCCAGAGGCACAAAAGTAACTAATTTATAAAGTAAGTCTGATTTGGGTGATAGGATTTGGGGATTGATTAACCCTAGTTTTTCTGCTATTTTAAAATTTACACCACCTGTTGCATTGTCTAGATTGGTATGCGCAGCATAAATAGCGATATCATTTTTGATAGCTTTCATTACGCATCTTTCCACATAATCTTTGCCGGTGATAGATTTACAACCTTTAAACAAGAGAGGATGATGAGCAATAATTAAATTACATCCTTTTTGGATGGCTTCATCTATGATCTCTTCAGTAACGTCTAAACACAACAAAGCCCCTGTAGCTTCCACTTCTGTCAATCCGATTTGCAGGCCGGAATTATCAAATCCATCCTGCAAGGGCAGAGGTGCAAAACGTTCAAGGGCATTTAAAATATCCTTAATCTTCATTCGCTTTGAAAGTATCTTTAATGTACAAAGATACACAAAAGTATATATTAATCTTCTTTTCTACAAAAAATATTATTACAAAAGAGATTAAAGCCTCCTTGCATATCC
>NZ_DYYK01000018.1:0-23411 GCF_020741705.1 Bacteroides coprosuis | reverse complement strand
GTGGAAGGTATGCCATCAAAAGCATTTTTTACTTTTTCTGAAGCGGTATTTGTGCCATCCATTTGTGCACCTTTACCAAAGGCTCCAGCAACACGTCTACGAGCAGCTTCTTCTGCAGCTTTTTGCTCTTTTTCTATTCTCTGCTCTTCTCTTTTTTTAGCCTCTTCCGCCTCTTTACGTTCACGTTCTAAACGTTCCTGCTCTTTCTTCTTAGCTTCAACAGCCAACTCTTCGGGAGTTTTTTCTTTAGGCTTCTCTTTTTCTTTTTTGGGTTCCAAAGCAACAGTTTCCTCCACATCTTGAGTGATTAACTCTTGCTTTATCTCTTCAGTCTCCACTGGTATTGGTTCTACTTTGGGCTCTTCAGGTAGAACATCCACATCAACATAGTGATCTACACGTTCCCCACCAATAGCATAGTCCACTTGTCCCATAAGTATAGGAACTCCACTCTCTTCATCGGGTTCAGGTATTACAATAGTAAACCACACCAAAAACCCAATTAGGAGTAAATGGACAAGGATTGCACCAATAGCACCAATTATGCGACCTTTCTCTTTTGTCTTCATTCTGTTATCTTCCTTCTGGAGGGCGAGTTGCTAAAACCATTTTAAACTGGTTCTCATTTGCGATATTGAGTACCTTTACAATTTCTCTATAAGGTACCGCTTCATCGGCATAAAGAGCAACATACATTTCGGGTTCTCTCAACGCACACTCTTGTAAAAAGACAGGCAAATCATCCACCTCTAGCATTAGTTCTTTTTCATTTCCAAAAGCTGCATAGAAGTTTAAGTCTTTGTCTATTATCACACGAGTCAATGGCTTAGCTGACGTTTGCTGTTTTCCTTGTGGCAATAATACTTTAATAGCATTAGGAGAAACCACAGTAGATGTAATCATAAAGAATATCAGCAATAGAAAGATTACATCGGTCATGGAAGCCATACTAAAGCTCGGAGATATTTTTGTTCTTCTTTTTAACATTCTCTTCTCTTTCTATTTATACTTGATAAATTGTTTTGCTAATCTATTTAGCTGGCTCATTTAACAAGTCCATGAAAGCCATAGTTTTTGACTCCATATTATTCACTATACCATCAATTAAAGACACTAAGTAATTATAAGCAAACATTGCGATAATACCTACTACAAGACCACCAATTGTTGTGATCATCGCTTCGTAGATACCTCCTGACAAGAGTGTTATATCAACATTATTACCTGCATTAGCCATTTCATAAAAGGCTCTTACCATACCGGTAACAGTACCTAAGAAGCCAATCATCGGTGCACCACCTGCTATAGTAGCCATAAAGTTTAGCCCTTTTTCGAGTTTAGACACCTCTAGGTTTCCTACATTTTCGATAGCGGCTTGGACATCATTTACAGGTCTTCCCAAACGATTAATTCCTTTTTCAATCATTCTTGCTGCAGGGGTGTTTACAGACTGACAGTATTCCAATGCACCTTTGATATTTCCACTAAGAATATCGGCTTTTATCTTGTCTATAAAATCGGGGACATCTTTACTAGCCTTACGTATCACATAAATACGTTCAAAGAAAATATAAAAACAAATGAGAGATAAGATTGCTAGAACAATCATAATCCAGCCACCTTTAGCGGCCATCGTTAAAAGATTCATTTGTTCTGACTCTGCTACTTGGGCTATTCCTGCTCCAGCTAAAGTGTCCACTTCGTTAACTGCCACTTGGGCAACTGATAGTAGTGTATTCATCATTCGGATAAACATTTTTTATACTCCTGAATGGTTTTCTCTAGTCCTAAGTAAAGTGCATCGCTTATTAGTGCGTGTCCAATAGAAACTTCATCCAACCATGGAATGTTGTTATAAAGATAATTTAAGTTCTCTAAATTTAAATCGTGACCGGCATTCAAACCCATACCCAAACTTTTAACCAATTTCGCAGCTTCAATGAAGGGAGCTGCTGCTGTTGCTGGATCAGTAGGGTAATTTAAGGCATAAGGCTCTGTATAGAGCTCTACTCTATCAGCTCCTGCTTTTGCAGCATATTCAATCATCTCTTTGTCTGTTTCAATAAAAACAGAAGTGCGAATACCTGCTGTATTAAACTCATCTAACACTTCTCGCAAGAAAGCTTGATGTTCTTTTGTATTCCAACCAGCATTAGACGTTAGCTGATCAGGAGAATCAGGCACAAGTGTTACTTGATGAGGTTTCACACTTAACACTAAGTCAATAAAATCTCTTGATGGATAACCTTCAATATTAAATTCTGTTGTAATAATAGGACGCAAATCAAAAACATCCTTTCGTGTAATGTGTCGCTCATCTGGGCGGGGGTGTATAGTGATGCCATCGGCACCAAATCTTTCGCAATCTTTAGCTACTTGAACTACATTAGGCACATTACCGCCTCTAGAATTTCTTAGAGTGGCAACTTTGTTTATATTAACGCTTAATTTAGTCATAATTTTAAACCTATTCTTTTAGGCAAATTTACAAATATTAGTGATAACCCGACAGAATTAGGAAAAAAAAGAGCACTTTTGCAAGTGTATTCAACATTGTTTATATGGAATTCGCAATCATAGGAAATAACTATCAAGTAGAAAAAGCTATTCATACAAAAAACTTGCTCCATATTCTTTTCTCTAAAGGGGCAACAGTTAAGATGTGTCGGAGTTTTTATGAGTTCATCAAACCATCATTAGGAGAAATGAATAAAGCACCTATTTTGTTCGAAGATAACAATTTTTCTGCAGATATGGTGATTAGTATTGGTGGAGATGGAACCTTTTTGAAAGCAGCCCGTAAAGTTGGGAATAAAGAAATTCCAATTATTGGAATCAATACAGGTCGCTTAGGTTTCTTGGCAGATGTCTCCCCTGAAAATATGGAGCAAACCATTGAAGAAATATTACAAGGTAAATACGAGATAGAAAAAAGATGTGTTTTACAACTCGGCTGTAATCATCCTAAGATTAAAAGCCCTTTTGCTTTAAATGAAATAGCTATTTTAAAGAGAGATGATGCTTCTATGATAACTATACATACACACATAGACAACTCTTATCTAGCAACTTATCAATCGGATGGATTAATCATTGCTACTCCTACAGTATCTACGGCTTATTCTCTAAGTGTAGGTGGCCCTATAGTAGAACCAAACTCAAAAACACTAGTTATTAACCCTGTAGCACCACATAGCTTAAACGTGCGTCCTTTTATTATCCGTGACAACATTACCGTACACCTAAAAATAGAAAGTAGAAATCATAATTTCTTAGTTTCGATAGATGGTAGAAGCTATACTTGCAATGATGACACAGAGCTTTGTATTAGCAAAGCCGATTATTCTGTTCAAGTAGTAAAAAGACAAAATCATCATTTTTACGATACCCTTAGAGATAAGCTCATGTGGGGTGCCGATAAAAGATAAATCCAAAATATTCGTCTGAAACAAGCATTATTAGCAGATGCATGAGAATATTGTGTCGGTGTCATCGTATCATCATGACACCGACATGATGATACGATGACACCGATATGACATTCTCCTATCGGTGTTATTTGTTTCAGTATTTATACTTTTTACTTACGCTGGTATTCTTTGTAACCTGCTAAATGATACAAAACAGGAACTGTACTATTCCCTACTCTATAGATACCAAATTTAAAGTAATATCCATCTTCATCATTTCTTCCAATTAAAATATCAGCATCATCTACAAGAATTATAGATTGGGGTTTATTGTTTTTTTCATAAGACATAGAAACATCTAAACGTCCTCCCTTTACAATGCGTTCAGATTGTCCACTATATTGAGTCCAATCCACATTTACTTTAAAAGAAACCCAAGTATCTTTTGGAAAATCATTCATTGCCATTTTATAAGCAATCGTAGAAACTTTATAAAGACTCTTTTTGGGTACGAGTATATCACTCTTCAACGGACTAGCATTACAGCGATCTGTTTTATCAGACAGCCATTTTCTATCTGAATTTGCTTTGATATAAAACAACCCATCTGTAAAGCCAAAAGCCAAGGGAGGATATCCTCCTTGCTCTATCTTCCAACCATTGGGTTTGCCTTTTTTATATTTAATCTCTCCAGTCTTTTTATCAATTACTTCGATTTTCTCATACCCTGTATCTTTTTCAAAAAGAGTAGTTTTATCTAATTGTAAAAACTCTTCAGTCGTTAGCATCTTAAGTTCTCCATCAGGGGTTTCAACTAGCCTCCTATCCGGCATACCATGCCACTGAGCAAAAATGGTAGATACACTTTCATCTATATCTGATGGTATATAAACAGAAAACTCATAAGCCATTGAACTACCTTGAGAACAGATACCTTTACCGTGGTGATAAACCGTTTTTAATTTTTGAGCAGACTCATAAACTCTAACTGGCTGACCTTCAAAATCCTTTTTAGTAGCATAACAATAGGATAACTCAGCTCTCCCTTTTGTCGTACCCTCTTCATAACCCGATAAAGAATTGTCATCTGCCTTTAATTCGAAACGAAAAGAAGGTTTACCATTAAATAGAAGATCATAATCTCGACCAATTGCATGTTTCTTCTTAGACCCCACTGCAACCCATTCACCATCTATTATAGCTTCACTTGGTGCATATTCACTTTGTACATTTACTCTATGAGGCAAAGCTATAACCCCTTTTTCAGTTTCGACTTCTGTATTTTGTCCAGTTTGACTTTGCTCATTATCAAGCTCAGTTGTCGCATCTGCATGAGTACAAGCACTCACTAAAAACAATAACAATAATTTTTTCATCCATCTAGTATTTAAGGTTTTGAACGACTAATTCGACGTCCCTTATTTAATTTAACTCCTTGTTCATAAAAAGAGCTATAAATATCTTTCACTTCTATTATACCCATATCAGCAAGTATTCCCTTAGCCATAAGTCCTGGATCTTCATTGGCCTGAGCAGGCATATTCTCTTCGGCATAGAGAAGGCGATCTTTAAATTGCGATAAATCAGAATGAGTCGATTTATCTTTAGAAAGACATTCTAGAATAGAAAACTTCATCTTGGAAGATTCAGCATTATCAAAATCCACTAAATACTCTAAAGCCTTCTCTTGTGCCCCAGAATAATAAAGTGCATAAGCAGCCTCAGCAGAAAGATACGGGTCTTCTTCTGACAATATCTCAAGTAGTTCTTGCGGTGTGTTTTGTAAATAACCAGCTTGGGCAAGATTTCCCAATCCAACTACAGCCCAATATCTAAACTCCTTTAATGGGTTTTTCAAATGAGCTAATAAATCATCAATGTCTTTTTCTTGAGCAGAACTTGCTAGTTCAACAAGATTATATAAATCCTCTAAAGGATAATGTCCCTCTCTTACATAAGAGTAAATATTTACCCCTTCTCGTGAACTAGGTAGAAAGAAACCTAAATCATGTGTTTTTCTTATATGCGTACTTGCTTTTTCTCTAAAGCGTTCTAATACATTTCGGTATTCTTGTGTAGCAGCCAAGTTGTTCATTTCCCAAGGATCACTTTCCAAATCAAACAACAATTCAGAAGGCTGAATTTCATAAGGTAAATTCCATATAGGATTTTCATTTTTACCTGAAAAAACATAAGTATCCCAAGCTATATTAGCTGGCATTCCCCATTGATAGTAATTACGAAGAGATGTTCGTCTATAAGGGATATAGTTTCTTATGTATTTGTACTTCCCATCGGTTACCGCTCTTACGGGCATATAGTGATGCAACTGATTCGTTGCAAAAGCATACTGATATTCTTGAGCTGGCTGTTTTTCCTCACCCATAAAAGCTTTTCCTTGCATAGACTCAGGAATAGAGACTCCAGCTAAACTCAAAATTGTAGGAGCAAAATCAACAAACCCCACCAAATCTTTCTGTTGAGATGGAATATTTGTTTTTGCCAAATGCTTCCACTTAGGAGGAAAATAAACCACAAAAGGAATCTTTAACCCTGTTTCATATAAATACCCTTTGCCTCGAGGTAAACAACCACCATGATCACTATACACAAAAATGATGGTATTCTCAGACAATCCTCTCTCCTCTAAGTCGGCTAGAAAGGTTCCAACCCATTTGTCTATATCTTGAGCTGCTTCTAAATGTGCTGCATAGTCTGAGTACATTTCAGGCAAATCAGGAAAGTGAAGAGGTAAAACCAAACTGTCTATATTAATACCCTCTTGGAGATAATCCCTTCTACCTTCCATATGAAATGTGCGCATTCTTCCCATATGTGAAGCCTCACTGTTAAAAACAGAAAAGAAGGGTTGCAGAGCATCCCTATCAGAATGATTGTACGTAGCCTCTCTTCGGCAATCATTCCAGCAGCTTTTGTTATTCAGTTTCGTATTATAATGAGTTTTACTATTATTTGTACAATAATATCCTGCATTCTTCAAAAGCTCAGGAAATAATATATTTTTAGGTGTTATGTGAGCTACGGGGTGCACATCCATACCATAAGTTGTAGCATACGAACCAGTAATTAAAGAAGATCGAGCAGGAGAACTTTGTGGAGCAGTAGACCATGCGTTCATAAATTGCACACCTTCTCTTGCTAACTTATCAATATGGGGAGTATGAACTTGATCATTGCCATAACATCCAAAAAGAAAAGCACTCGTATCTTCAAATGCTAAGCAAAGTATATTGGGTTTATCAGGCTGATTTTTATTCTGAGCTATTAGTCCGCTAGTAACACAGCTCATTGTGAGTGTAGAAAGAAGTAATCTAGAATTCATTAATTTATATTTTGAGATAATTCAGTTAACCCTATAAATATCGCCCGATTATTCTTTTCTAACTTTTACAATTATCTACAATACTATCAAGATTGTTTAGTAACACTCAATATTACCTTTATGAGAGCTTTTAAGCCTTAAATACTCTCTGTAAAAACCCAAAAAAAGAGGCAATCCGAAGATTGCCTCTTTAATTCCATAACTAAATACTGTTACTATTTTCTTAATTATAATTTAAGACCAGCATTAACTTTACGTACAGCAGCAGCACTAGCTTTGAATGCTTCTTTTTCTGTATCGTTAAGTGGTAGTTCAACGATTTTTTCAATACCGTTACGACCTAAAATTACTGGTACACCACAGCAAATGTCTTTTTCACCATATTCTCCTTCAAGATATACAGAACATGGAACCATTTTACCTTGGTTATGAATAATAGATTCTACTACAAATGCTCCAGCAGCACCTGGTGCATACCAAGCTGATGTTCCAAGAAGACCTGTTAATGTAGCACCACCAACCATTGTTGATTTAGCAACTTCAGCAAGTTTTTCTTCTGAAAGGAAGTTTGTAACAGGAAGACCTTTATATGTAGCGAAACGAGTCAAAGGAATCATTGTTGTATCACCGTGACCACCAATAACTAGACCTTCTACTTCGTTAGCGTTGCAACCTAGAGCTTGAGATAAGAAGTATTTGAAACGTGAGCTATCTAGTGCACCACCCATACCAATGATACGGTTCTTAGGAAGACCTAATTCTTTAAGTGCAAGATAAGTCATTGTATCCATTGGGTTAGAAATAATAACTAGAATTGCTTTTGGAGAATGTTTAAGAGCATTTTCAGCAACAGTTTTTACAATACCTGCATTAACACCTACAAGTTCTTCACGAGTCATACCTGGTTTACGAGGAATACCTGAAGTAATTACAATAACATCAGAGTTTGCTGTTTTTGCATAATCGTTTGTGCAACCAACAACCTTAGTATCAAAACCTAAAAGTTGAGCTGTTTGCATCATATCCATTGCTTTACCTTCTGAAACACCTTCCTTAACGTCTAGCATTACTACTTCGTCTGCTACTTCGTTAAAAGCTAAAACATTAGCACAAGTTGCACCTACGTTACCTGCACCTACTACGGTTACTTTTGACATAATAATCTGTTTTTGTTTATAATATATATGAATAGCTTCTAAAAAACTATTATCTGTATCTATTCGTAATACAAAAATAACAAACCATTTTGGATTAGGGAAATATTTCCTTAATATTTTTAATGAAACAAGTTATACAATCAGTTATAAAACACTATTTTTGTACGTAATCAAAGTTAATAATAAATAAAATGAAAAAAAGCCCAAAGACACTAATTATTTTGATTGCCATATTGAGTATCATAATGTTGGCGTTTATTTTCTTATTTGTTTTTGAGAAAAAGACTAATATAGAGTTAGTTGAGAGCTTTGAGTTGGAAAAAGAAGATCTTGAAAACGAGTATACTTCTTTTGCAAAACAGTACGACGAATTACAACTTACTGTCAGCAATGACTCTTTAGCAGAATTATTAGAAAAAGAACAAACTAAGACCCAAAGATTACTAGAAGAGTTACGTACAGTAAAAAGTAGTAATGCATTAGAAATACGTCGACTAAAGAAAGAATTATCTACTCTACGCAAAGTTATGGTGAGCTATATCAACCAAATTGATTCTTTGAATCGATTAACACAACAGCAAAAAGAGATTATAGCAGAAGTAACTAAAAAATATGATACAGCAACAAGGCAAGTAAGTTCTCTTTCACAAGAAAAGAAGAAACTGAATCAAAGAGTATCATTAGCTGCTCAACTTGACGTTACAAACCTCTGGATGGAGGCTAAAAACCGAAGAGGAAAAGAAGCTAAAAAGATGAAAGATGCTACCAAGTTCCACATAGGTTTTACTATTGTAAAAAATATCACAGCAGAAACTGGGGATAGAACTCTCTATGTAAGAATTACGAAACCTGACCAAACAGTATTAACAAAAGATCAAAGCCTCACATTCAAATATGAGAATAGAGAACTACCCTATTCGATAAAGAAATACATCGAATATGATGGTGAAGAACAAAAAATAGTTGTTTATTGGGATATCGAAGAATTCTTATATCCAGGTAGTTACCGTGTAGATATATTTGCTGATGGAACCTTGATTGGATCAAGTTCATTCAACTTTGACAAGTAAAAGAGAAAACTTAGCCCTACTTGTCTTAACAATCAGATTTAATAATTGTACTTTTGCCCTTAAGAACAAGTAACGAAACACACAAATGTTTATGAAAAAAATATGGTATACTCTGATTATCGTAGCAAGTAATCTCAGTTATAGCTACGTAAATGCACAAGAACTTTTATCGCTATCAGACTGCCGTTCACTAGCCTTAGAGCATAGTAAACAACTACATATTTCACAAGAGAAGATTACCGCCGCCCACAATTCAAAAAAGGCGGCGTTTACTTCGTACTTACCAAGTGTATCTGCCACTGGTACATATTTTAGAAATCAAAAAGAATTTTCGGTTTTAAATAACGACCAGAAGAAAGAGATTAATAATTTAGCCCCTAATGCAAAGTCAAGAATATATCAATTGGCTGATATTTTAGGCAGTGATAATCCAAAGATTAAATCATTAATCCAAGGACTAGGAGATGAAGCTTTTACAGAGTTAGGAAATTTTAGTGAAGCATTAATTGAAGGGGTTCGCACAGACACAAGAGATGTTTATGCTGGAGCTATCTCTATCACTCAACCTCTATATATGGGTGGAAAAATAAGAGCCTACAATAAGATTACAAAATTTGCAGAAGAGTTAGCACATCAAGCACACAATAGCGAGTTGCAAGAAGTAATCCTTACTGTAGATCAATCTTACTGGCAGGTTGTATCTCTGGTTAATAAAGAAAAACTTGCAACAAGTTTTTTAGAATTACTTAATAAGCTTGACCAAGATGTACAACACCTCATTGATGAAGGTATGGCAACCAAAGCAGACGGGCTATCTATCCGTGTAAAAGTTAATGAAGCTGAGATGACACTGACTAAGGTAAAAGATGGTTTAGCTTTATCGAGAATGCTACTTTGCCAAGTTTGTGGTATTGATTTAAAATCACCTATAACTTTAATAGATGAACAAGTGAATGATCTTCCTACCGCAGCTATTTATTCTGACTTTGATTTAGAACAAGCCTATTCCAAAAGACCTGAAGTAAAAAGTTTGATGTTAGCTACTCAAATTTACGAACAAAAGATAAGATTGACCCGTTCTGAATATCTCCCAAACATAGCTCTATCGGGAAACTATATAGTAACTAACCCATCATTCTATAATGGCTTTGAAAATAAATTTAGAGGAATGTGGAATATAGGAGTTGCTGTAAAAATTCCAATTTGGAACTGGGGACAAGGATTCTATAAAACTAGAGCCGCTAAAGCTGAGGCAAGAGTTACTCAATTACAATTAGCAGATGCCAAAGAAAAAATCGAGTTACAAATTAATCAATCTGCATTCAAGGTTAATGAAGCTAGTAAGCGATTAACTATGGCCAGCAAAAACATGGAAAAAGCAGATGAAAATCTAAAATATGCCACTTATGGTTTTCAAGAAGGAGTAATACCTGTAAGTAATGTTTTAGAAGCACATACAGCATGGCTATCAGCTCAATCAGATAAAATAGATGCTCAGATAGAAGTTAAACTAACCGATATCTATTTCAAGAAAGCATTAGGTACATTAACAGAATAAACACATTTATAAATCAATGGTAACAGAGAAGCAACAGAAGAGCAATATTTTACTTGCTTTTATTACGTTATTAGTAGTTATAGGAATTGTAACTATTGTAGGATTCTTCTTACTTAAAAAAGGCCCTGAAATAATAGAAGGTCAGGCAGAAGTAACAGAATATAGGGTATCAAGTAAAGTACCCGGTCGTATTCTTGAATTTAAAGTTGTCGAAGGGCAAAAAATCCAAGCTGGTGATACATTGGCTATACTAGAAGCCCCAGAAGTCATGGCTAAGCTTGAACAAGCCAAAGCAGCTACTGCTGCAGCTGAAGCTCAAAATGCAAAAGCTATAAAAGGAGCTCGTCAAGAGCTTATTCAATCAGCTTATGAAATGTGGCAAAAAGCCAAAGCTGGGTTAGAAGTGATGGAAAAATCATACATCAGAGTAAATAACCTATATAACAAAGGTGTACTTCCTGCTCAAAAACTTGATGAAATAACAGCCCAAAGAGATGCTGCCCGAGCTACAGAGAAAGCAGCTAAATCTCAATATGATATGGCTGTAAATGGAGCTGAAAGAGAAGATAAAATGGCTGCTGCCGCACTAGTGGACAGAGCAAAAGGTGCTGTTGCCGAAGTAGAGTCATATATAAAAGAGACTTATCTTATAGCACAAATGGATGGAGAAGTATCAGAAATATTTCCTAAGGTAGGTGAACTTGTTGGTACAGGTGCTCCAATTATGAACGTGTCTGTACTTGATGATATGTGGGTTACATTCAATGTAAGAGAAGACTTATTGAATGGGTTAAATGTTGGAGATGAATTTAATACATTCATTCCTGCTCTAAATAAAAAAGGAATGACCGTGAAAGTTACTTATATGAAAGATATAGGAACTTATGCTGCTTGGAAAGCCACTAAGACAACTGGACAGTATGATCTTAAGACTTTTGAAGTAAAAGCTATCCCGACAGAAAAGATAGACCGATTACGTCCTGGAATGACTGTCATTTATACAAAAAAATAAGATTATTAAATGGCAAGAAGGAATATAGAAACAGGTTTTTGGGCTACATGCAAAAGAGAGGTACACCGATTATATAGTCGACCATTATATCTCTTTTGTATGATAATAGCACCTCTTTTCTCAGCTATTTTTTTTACGACACTGATGAAAGAAGGATTACCAAATCATCTTCCTGTTGCGGCTGTTGACCTTGATCAAACTTCCACCTCTAGAAAAATTTTAAGGAACCTGAACTCTTTTCAACAAACCAAGATTGTTGATCACTATAACTCTATAGAAGAGGCTCGTAGAGCTATGCAAAGAGGAGAAGTTTATGGTTTTTTTTATTTACCTAGAGGATTATCAGAGCAGGCACAAAGTCAAAAACAACCTACCCTATCTTTTTATACCAATAACTCATTCTTAGTGGCAGGATCACTTCTATTTAAGGATATGAAAACAATGGGGGAATTAGCTGCTGGAGGAGCTGCAAGAACTGTTTTGTATGCTAAAGGAGCGTCAGAACAACAAGCGATGGCTATTCTAAGACCTATTTCCATTGATACTCATCCATTAAATAATCCATGGCTTAATTACTCCGTTTATTTATCCAATACACTCATACCTGGTGTCTTGTGTTTAATGATTCTTATGGTAACTGTTTTTTCAATTGGTGTAGAAATAAAAGAAGGAACTTCAAGACAATGGCTACGTACAGGAAACCGTTCTATATTTACTTCCTTAATGGGTAAATTATTCCCGCAGACAGTTATATGGATGATTATGGGTGGATTTATACTTACTTATTTATATGGGTATTTATCATTCCCTTGTAATGGTGGAATAGGCCCTATGATATTAGGTATGCTGGGCTTGATTCTAGCATCTCAAGGATTGGCTATATTTATGTATGGAGTAACTCCAATATTAAGACTAGCTTTAAGTTCTGCTTCATTGTGGGGAGTTTTATCATTCTCCATTACAGGATTTTCTTTTCCTGTTATGGCTATGCATCCTACATTACAAGCTTTAAGTAATTTATTCCCTTTACGCCACTATTTCCTTATATATGTAAATAGTGCTCTAAATGGATACTCTATGGAATATGCATGGAGTAACTATGTAGCAATGTTAATCTTTATGGCACTACCTTTCCTTGTGCTTAATCGATTAAAAACGGCTCTAGTTTATTATAAACACATGCCCTAAATGAAAGAAAATAGTTTCAAAGACAAAATTAAAGAGGGTATTAACGATGTCTTCTACATTTGGAAAGAGGAATTCGTTGCTACTTTTAAAGATGAAGCAGTATTAACTTTCTTATTACTGCTACCATTGGCCTACCCTTTACTTTACGCTTTTATTTATACTAATGAAGTAGTAAGAGAGGTTCCTACTGTTGTTGTTGATTTATCTCAGAGCACTTTAAGTAGGAAATATCTACACAAAGTAGATGCTACCCCAGATGTTAACATTGTGGCTTATTGTAATGACTTAGAAGAAGCTAAAGAACAAATGAGACTAAGAGAAGCTTATGGAATCATCTATATACCAGCTGACTTTAGTAATAATTTGGCAACAGGGAAACAATCTCAAGTTAGTTTATTCTGTGATATGAGTGGACTTCTCTATTATAAAGCAATAGTGATGGCTAATACAGCTGTCTCCTTAGACCTTAATAAAGAGATAAAAATAAAACTAGCTCATAATACCACAGAAAGAGAAGATGAGATTACAGCTTACCCAATAGAATACCAGGATGTAGCATTGTATAATCCCGCAAATGGATTTGCAGCCTTTTTAATTCCAGCTGTATTAATTCTGATTATTCAGCAAACCTTATTACTCGGCATTGGCACATCTGCTGGCACAGCTCGAGAAAACAATAAATTCAGAGATTTAATTCCTGTCAACAAACACTATACTGGTACTTTACGTATAATACTGGGCAAAGGCTTAGGTTACTTCATGTTTTATATTCTTCTAGCCTTATATGTAGTATGCGTTGTTCCAAAAATATTCACACTTCCACAAGTAGGTGAGGCTAAAAATTTAGTACTATTTATAATCCCTTATTTAGCAGCTTGTATTTTCTTTGCTATGACCGCTGCTGTAGCAATAAGAAACAGAGAAACGAGTTTGCTTATTTTTGTTTTCACCTCAGTTCCTCTTTTATTTATATCCGGTATTTCTTGGCCTGGAGCGGCTGTGCCAGAGTTTTGGAAGTATGTTTCTTATCTATTCCCTTCTACATTTGGTATAAATGGATATGTACGATTAAATAGTATGGGTGCTACCTTACATGAAGTAGCATTTGAATATAAAGCACTTTGGGTTCAAACAGGCTTTTACTTTTCAACAACATTCTTTGTTTACAGACATCAGATTTTATTAAGTAGGAAACACATCATCCAAGAATATAAACGTCTTAGAAAAAAACGAAATAACCAATAATAAAAAGGTGGAGTAACATTCAAGTTCTCCACCTTTTCTTATGACGTTTATAACGACTATATATTCCCTTTATCGAGTAGTTATCTCTACTATTTTTGTAGGGTCTTGATTTTCATTTCTCAAGTTAACCTGCTCAACAACTGACTCTGCGACAGATTTAAATGCTGCTCCTGTAATAGAATCTTCATTTAAAGCCACAGGACTACCAGTATCTCCACCTTCACGAATACTCTGAACAATAGGAATTTGACCTAATAAGCGAACATTCATTTCTTCTGCTAACTTTTTAGCTCCATCTTTTCCAAAAATGTAATATTTATTTTCAGGTAATTCTGCAGGAGTAAACCAAGACATATTTTCTATAAGTCCTAAAATAGGAACATTTACTTTGTCATTAGTAAACATGTTAATTCCTTTTCTGGCATCAGCTAAAGCTACATCTTGAGGGGTACTAACTACCACGATACCTGTAAGAGCCAATGTTTGAACTATCGTCAAATGAATATCACTTGTGCCTGGAGGTAAGTCTATCAAAAGATAGTCTAAATCACCCCAGTTAGCATCACCTATAAGTTGTTTTAAAGCATTACTAGCCATTCCTCCTCTCCATAGAGTAGCTTGATCAGGATCAACAAAAAATCCAATAGATAATAATTTCACCCCATACTTTTCGATGGGTTCTATCAACTCTCTATTAGCTACCTCCACTAACATGGGTCTAGCATCTTCTACTTGAAACATCTTAGGCATAGAAGGTCCAAAGATATCAGCATCAAGAAGTCCAACCTTGTAGCCCAATTTAGCTAACGCTACAGCTAGATTGGAAGCAACAGTAGATTTACCTACACCTCCTTTACCAGAGGATACGCCAATAATATTTTTAACTTGAGGCAATAACTTCCCTACTTCAGGACGAGCTGCTTTACGGGTATTTACTTCAATATTACCTACAATATCGATATCTTTACTTACATAAGTAAGAATCGCTGATTCAGCTGATTTTATCACTGATTTGATAAATGGATCGGTTGGTTTCTCGAATAAGATGGAGAATGACACTTTATTCCCCTCTATTCGTATATTATCATCCACCATATCAGCTTCTACTAGATTTTTACCATTACCAGGATAACGCACATTCTTCAGTGCATCTAGAATTAATTTCGGATATAATGTCATTTCTATTTATTTACTAGTTTGTAAGCCACTTCGCTTACTTCTATTATAGCTTCTATATGTGTCTAATTCAATTTCCACATCTGGTTCACAAAGTACTCCCTCATGGGGTAACTTGAACTTCATATATTTAATAGATAACCCCCTATTAATCCATTGTTTTTCATAATAGGTTTGAATTTCTAAAATATCATCTACCAGATTAGAATGATATAAATCTTCTGTAGAAAAAAGAAGGGGCAATTTATTTTCCTCAACCATATATTGGGTATAAGTAAACATAAAATTACTATCGGTTTTGAGGTGAATAAGACCATTATCTATTAAAAAGCTTCTATATCTCTCCATAAAATAAGTAGAGGTTAATCTTTTTGTTGCTTTCTTCATCTGTGGATCTGAAAATGTCAACCAGATTTCACTTACTTCATTTTTATCAAAGAATCGTTCTATAATTTCGATATTAGTTCGTAAGAAAGCAACATTCGTCATTCCTTTTTTATGGGATTCTGTTGCACCAGCCCACATGCGAGCTCCCTTAATATCAACACCTATAAAGTTTTTATTAGGGAACATTTCACCCAGACCTACTGTATATTCACCTCTACCACAACCCAACTCTAAAACAATAGGATTGTCATTTTTAAAAAAATCACTATTCCACTTTCCCTTCATATCAAAAGGAATAGCTTGTGATACATGAAAAGGATACTCAAAAACATGAGGGAGAGCCGCCATTTCAGCAAACTTCTCTAGTTTGTTTTTTGCCATGAATTAATTTATTCTTTTTCTACAAGATATCTGCTATTACTCAACAATAGTGATCCAACCATACTTATCTGATTCATCACCATATTGAATAGCTCTTAGTTTATTATATAGTTTTGTGGAATAAGGACCAGCCTTACCATCTTTACTTATTACATAAGATTTGTTCATATCCAAATCATCTACTCTCTCTACTGGACTAATTACAGCAGCTGTACCACATGCTCCAGCTTCATCAAAAGTGGATAATTCTTCTTCTAAAACAGGACGCTGTTCTACTGTCAACCCTATTTCTTTAGCAAGAGTCATTAAGCTCTTGTTTGTAATAGAAGGAAGTATGGAGTCTGATTGTGGTGTAATATAAGAAGTACCTCTTATACCAAAGAAATTGGCAGGTCCGCATTCATCTAAATATTTTTTTTCTTTAGAATCCAAAAATAATACTGCAGCATAACCTAAAGACTTCGCATGTTCTCCTGCTAACATTCCAGCAGCATAATTTCCACCTACTTTATACCTACCAGTACCCAATGGAGCCACCCTATCATACTGACGAAGAATAGCATAAGGATTTGGTTTGAATCCTTCTTTAAAATAAGGACCTACAGGAGTAACCATTACCACAAACATAAATTCTTTTCCAGGGTGTACCCCTATCTGAGCACCAGTGCCAAAAAGAATAGGTCTGATATATAAAGAAGCTCCACTTTCATATGGTGGAACAAAGCGTTCATTTAGTTTAACAGCTTTGATAACTGCTTCTTCATATTTTTCAATAGGAAGCTTCGCCATACAAATTCCTTCACAAGAAGTTTGTAAGCGTTCTGCATTATCCTTAATACGGAATATTCTAATTTTACCATCTTTCCCTTTGAAAGCTTTCATTCCTTCAAAGGCTTCTTGTCCATAGTGTAGACAAGTGGCAGCCATATGAATATTAATATATTCATCACTACACACTTCTAGTTCACCCCACTCACCATTACGGTAGTTTATTCTAACATTGTAATCAGTTTTGACGTATCCAAAACCTAAGTTCGACCAATCTATTGATTTCATAATTTCTAGGTATTAAGAACTATACTTACTTTTATTGATTATCTGAAGTATCTCCTTCAGACAGTAATTTCTCAACTTCTTTGTTTACTTCGTTTAATTTGCCTGAGCAAAATTTGATTAGTGCATTAGCCTCTTTAACTTGATTCGCTAGTAGATCTATATCTAATGACTGTTCTTCAATATGATTAACAATTTCCTCCAATCGTTTGATCGCTGTAGAATAGTCTTTAGGCAACTTATCTTTCTTATTCATATTCTGTCTTCTTTTCTATGTGTGCTTTTGACTCTCCATCATACATTTTTATAATAATATCAGAGTCTTCTTCAATATCTTTAATAGATGAAATTATCACACCATTTTGTGATAAGAGAGCATATCCTTTCTTTAATATTTCATACGGAGATATACTTTTAATTTCAAGAGATATAGATCTTAGCAAGTATTGTTGGTCCTTAAGATACAAGTTTGTACTCAATTTCAAACGATTATATAAGTCTTTAACTTTAAAATTCTCATTAGCTATCGAAAGATTTACATTAGATGGAAGCCTGGCAATAAGCCTATTAAGTCTTTCAGTTTCCATTTGTAATTTCTGTACTACACTTGTCTTTAGTTGAAAAGACAAGTCATTTAGTCTTCCTATAACATTCATCATCCGATTAACCAAAAACTCTGCCGCTGCTGTTGGTGTTTTCACTCTTGTATTCGCTACAACGTCTAGAACAGTATCATCTCTTTCATGACCTATTCCAGTAATAATGGGCATAGGAAACTGAGCACATGAGGCTGCCAATAGATATGTATCAAACCCACTCAAATCGGACGTAGCACCGCCACCTCGTATAATCACAACAACATCAAAATCTTTTTTACGAGCAAGAATAGCATCTAAAGCATTTAATATCGTTCTTTCTACCTGCTCACCTTGCATAATAGCTGGAAACAACTCTGTATAAAAAGATATTCCCCAACTATTACCTTTCAGCTGATCGCAAAAATCGCCATAACCAGCCGCAGTAGCAGAAGATATGACAGCTATCCTTTGAGTTAATAATGGCAGCTCTAATTCCTTATTTAAAGTTAGTACTCCTTCTTCTTCCAACTGCTTTAGGATATCTGTTCTCCTCTTAACCATATCACCCAAAGTATAAGTGGGATCAATGTTTTGAACTGTTAAGCTATAACCATATAATTCATGAAAAGTAACCTCTACTTCAACTAATACCTTAAGCCCTGAATGAAAAGTCTCTCCTGTTGTTTCTTCAAAATAGGGCCTTAATACATGAAATACATTTGACCAGATAACACCTCTTGCCTTAGCTATAAGTGAAGATGTTCTTTCATCCTTTTGAATAAATTCAAGGTAGCAATGACCAGAAGTATTCGACCGAACATCACTTATCTCGGCCTGAATCCAATAAGTATCAGGGAGGCAAGCTTCTATGCCACGTCGAACAAGATTATTTAACTCTAATAAGGAAAGTATATTCTCACTCATTCTTTATTTCTTCTCTTTCAAGTAAGCCTGCCAAAGATTAGGAATACCATAACCATATATATTATTGGGAAAATCTACTCGATCGCCAACAGACTGTACTAATTTTATAATTTCATAAGCAGTAAGATGAGGTAGTGATTCCCAAAGACAAGCTACCATACCACACATGATAGGTGAAGCAAACGAAGTACCATTTGCTGTTGTCAGGATACCATCAGTCCCCATTACATCTGCAAAAAGTCCGACTGCTACGACATCAGGTTTTATTCTACCATCTGCTGTATTTCCAATCGAAGAAAATGGAGCTAATACGCCCTCTTTATCAACAGCTCCAACAGTAATAACATTAAAAGCATCTCCTGGAGTGGTTGTTTTCTTCCATGAACCCATTCCTGAATTACCAGCACTACAAACTAAAATCATCCCTTTATCTGCAACTTTTGAAGCTTGTCGAGACATTAAAGCATGAGATCCATCTAAATCTCTATATCTATAGTTTTTAGACTTATCATCAAATTCATTATATCCCAAAGATGTATTTACGACATCCACACCAACACTGTCAGCAAACTCTATTGCCGCCGCCCAATAATCTTGCTCAACAAGATGTTCTGAACGATCATCCTCGCTTCTTAATAACCAATAAGAAGCTTTGGGAGCAGTACCAACCATATAATGTGGTTTATTCATTGCCATACAAGATAAAACTGCCATGCCATGACTGTTTTCAGCAAAAATATCACTTGTCGGATTCACAAAGTCTTTAGTTCCAAGAATCTCTATATTATCCATTCCTTTAATACTATCCACATTGTGAAATCCAGCATCAATTACTGCAATGGTAATACCTTCCCCTTTAAAACCCTCAGCATGAAGTTTGTCAACTCCACTTATTTGAATTTGTTCTATACCTACACCATAATAAGTATCAAGCCATTTCATATCATTAGAAATGGTATCTCTTTGGGATATTCTATTTTTCTTATCTGCTTCAGAGGCTTCCCACACCAACTCTATATCCTTTATAAAAGGGAATTTTCTGACAGAGTCAATTTTTCTGGGGTCATTGCAAGATACTGTGACAAAGTTATCCCATTTGCCCACAGCTACAACGTTCAAATCAGACTCTTTTATCTGATTAATGTAAGTCTTGTTAACGGGTAAATCAGTTTCATCAATTGGAAGACCTTGTTTTTTTCTACGTTCTATAGCCTTAACCGACAAGAACTCTTCAGGTTTATCTATACAATATTCTGAATTCAACTTATCCGTTAAGCTAATTCTATATTTTAGTGTGTCTATTTGGGCAAAAGCAATAGTTGTCAGTGATAAAAGCACTGAAAATGAAAAAACTATTTTACGCATTATATTTATCTTTATTCTGTTCTACAATCCAGTTTATTCCTTTTTGAGAAGCTATATATGCTCCACCCAATACCCTATTATCAGAGTAAAAAACTGCAGATTGACCAGGTGTTATAGCTGAAGCAGATCCATTAAACTTAACTAATAAATTCCCTTCTTCTAAACGAATTACTTGACAAGGAATAGGCTTACTTCTATAACGTACCCGAACAGTTAAATTATCACATTCAAAAATTTCATCTGGGGCAACTAATTCATCTTTTTCAAGTAACATATATCCAGTTTCTAGATCTGAAGCATCACCCAACATAACCGTATTTTTGTCGGCATTAATTTTTAAAACATATGCAGGTTTACCTAAAGCAATATTAAGACCTTTACGCTGTCCTATTGTATAATAAGGGTAACCTAAATGTTCACCCAGTTTCTTTCCTTTCGCATCAACAAACCACCCTCTACCAATTTCTTTATCTAAATCAGGATAGTATTCTTTTAAAAAATCTCTATAATCACCCTTAATAAAGCAAACTTCCATACTTTCACCTTCCTCAGACTTATGAACAAATCCTTTATTCTTAAGATATTCACGCACTTCAGTCTTCACAAATGGTCCAAGTGGAAACATACATCGACTCAATATATCTTGACCTAATCTCCATAAAAAATAGGATTGATCTTTTTTTGTATCTCTCCCAGCCAGAAGGTAAACTTTTCCATTGCGTTCTTCGAGCAAAGAATAATGACCTGTAGCAATCCATTGGCAATTTAGTTTATCAGCATAATCTTTTAAAATTCTAAATTTGAAAAGAGGGTTACACATGACACATGGATTCGGAGTTCTTCCACTTCTATATTCATCAATAAAGTTCTTAACTACCGAAGCCTTAAAATCATCACGTTCATCTGCTATATAGTGTTCCATACCTAATCTATCAGCTAATTCTTTAGCTTCAGAAGGTGCATCACCCCACACTTGCATAGTAACACCAACAGGTGTATATCCTTGTTCCATTAACATTATGCAAGTTGCAGAGCTATCAATACCTCCACTTAGACCTACCAAAACACGCTTATTCCTATTCTTGTCCATGCTATTTTCGTTATACACAAATGTAATTGATTTTAATGATATATGCTATCTGATAAAACAAAAGAGCCTGAAGTTAAACTTAGGCTCTTTAATCTATATATTTAAAGGTTATCTTATTTTTCAATAAGCACTGTAGCATAAGCGGCAATGCCTTCTTGGCGACCGACGAACCCAAGCTTTTCAGTTGTTGTCGCTTTTATAGAAAGATCTTCTTCATCAATCCCCATCACTCTAGCAAGAACACACTTCATTTCTTGAATATAAGGATTTAATTTAGGTAATTCTGCACAAATAGTAGCATCAATATTCCCAATTGAAAAACCTTTCTCTTGTAAAAGAGCAACAGTCCTTTTAAGAAGAATCTTACTATCTATATCTTTAAATTCACCAGCGGTATCAGGAAATTGGAATCCAATATCTCTCAAGTTTGCAGCTCCTAGTAGAGCATCACAAATAACATGAACAAGAACATCGGCATCTGAGTGGCCTTTTAATCCTCTCTCATAGTCAATTTTTATACCTCCTAACCATAAATCACGACCTTCTGAAAACTGGTGAACATCATAGCCAAAGCCTACTCTTATTTTCATATTAACGTATATCTAAACTTAATACTTGATTATTTTCAATAAATCCATCAAAATGCTGACCGATATCTAGTTTTCCAGCTCCTTCGGGAGTACCTGTGAAAATTAAATCACCAATCTTCAATGTATAAAACCGACTAACATATGCTATTATTTGATCAATACTCCAAACCATTTCATTAGCATTCCCTCTTTGTACAGTTTGTTTATTTATATTTAAAGAAAATCTAAGATTCTCCAAATTCAAATTAGCAACAGGTATGAAATCACCTATAACAGCTGAACTATCAAACCCTTTCGATAAATCCCATGGTAAACCATGCTCTTTAGCATGAGATAAAATATCTTCTGCTGCCAAATCAAGACCTACAGTTACTTTATCATAATATCGATGAGCAAAACGTTCCGAAATATTTTTTCCTAATCTATTTATATGAAAAACCAACTCTCCCTCATATTTAAAATTGGAAGAGAAGTCAGGAAGGAAAAAAGGCTTTCCATCTTTTAGAAAAGCTGAGTCTGGTTTGAGAAACACAAATGGATCAAGTGTATTTAAGCCATCTTTATGAAGTGAAGCATAATTACGACCTAAGCATATTATTTTCATACTAAAATTTACTTATTAAAATTTAAGCGATTAAACATAACTGCTAAATGTGCATAAAGAGAAGTGTTTTGCACGACAATATTTTCGGGAACACGAATTCTAAAAGGTGTAAAATTCCATATCGCTTGAACTCCACCTTTCACCATATAATCTGCTATATCTTGAGCTATTTCTATAGGTACAGTTAAGACTCCTATATTAACGTCTGAATCTTTCATTTTTTCAATAAAATCGTCTGTATGATAAATAGGAATACCATTAATTTTTTTACCCACTAGCTTAGGGTTCACATCAAAGCCCCCTACAATCTCGAGCCCAAAATGAGTCAACCCAGTATCTCTTATTAAAGCCCCTCCCAAGCTACCTACACCAAATAAATAGGCTTTATGCATTCTAGTAAATCCTAAAAAATCTTCTAGCACAGATATTAAAGCATCTACTTCATACCCTACTCTAGTTTTACCTGAGATATTTACATAAGATAGATCTTTAGCTATTTGAGATGAGTCTATATTTGTTTCCTTAGATAATTGAGTTGACGAAACATATTGCTCTCCGCGTTTTTTCATCAACCGCACATTTGATAGATACCATGGAAGTCGTCGTAAGGTTGGCTCTGGTACTTTTACTTTTTGTTGATACGGTATCTGATTACTCATAATTTCCTTGTTTATTAGAATACACAAATTTACACTAAAATATTAACAATGAATAGAGATAACAATAAAGCTTTTTCAATCTTTCTCTTAATTTCTTTGATAAAGTAGCGCCAAAATCATATTTTTGATTTAAAATTAAGAACGAAACCATGAAAAAAAACGACTGGAAACAACGTCTAAATGTTGTTTATTCCACCAATCAAGATTTCCAATATGAAGAAAATGAGGAAGAATCAACAGATACAATTCCTCCACAACAGCAAAAGTTAAGAGTTCAGTTGGATAGAAAGAATAGGGGTGGCAAAACGGTAACTCTAATCACTGGATTTATAGGAAATGAAACCGACTTAAAAGGATTAGAAAAAGCTCTTAAAAGTAAATGCGGTGTAGGAGGATCAAGTAAGAACAATGAGATTATTATACAAGGGGACTTTAAAGACCGTATAGTTTCACTCTTAAAAGAACTAGGTTATTCACAAACTAAGGGTCTGTCCGTAAAGTTGGGGATTTAACAATTAAGCGTATAGCATCATCACTCTATACAGATAGAACTTTACATCATCTACTCCTCTGAATGTAGCTCTGAAAGATTTAAGTTTGGCATTGAAAGATTCAGCTGAA
>NZ_DYYK01000017.1:0-10303 GCF_020741705.1 Bacteroides coprosuis | reverse complement strand
GAATACTTGACTAACAAATATGACTAAGTAGCTAAAGAAACGCATTGATCGAAGGAGTTTGTGCTTTTTTTAAAAGAATTACCTAGAGATATACCCCGTATCGGCTTACTCTCTTAAGTCTATTTTTCCTATTTAGAGAGATGCTTTTATAGATACACAGAAGCTTAACTTTGAACTATTTTGCACGAAAAATCTATACACTCTTAAGGATTTGTTGTATCTTTAACTACTAATTCTTGTTTAGACAATTATATTTAGTAGACTGAACACCCACAAATAGGGCCTTACTGAATATCTTGTTTGTAATATCCCTAATAATGCTGTATCTTATTTAAGTATATCAAATAGGTTAATAGGTCTATACAAGAGTCTTTATTAACTTTTTAAATCACTCATTACAAAACTATTAAAAGGAAATCTATGATTAAAGTTAGCAGTTTTGACGAATTCGCAAAATACACTGGGCAAGAGCTTGGCGTATCTGACTACATGAAAATTTCGCAAGAGCAAATTAATCAGTTTGCTGATGCCACACTTGATCATCAATGGATACATGTGGATGTTGAACGTGCAAAGAAAGAGAGTCCATTCAATAGCACAATAGCACATGGCTATTTAACTTTATCTATCTTACCTCATCTTTGGGATGAAATTATGGAGGTGGATAATGTGCAATCTATGATAAACTATGGTATTGAAAATCTTCGCTTCCAAGAACCTGTTTTGGTAGGCGATGAAGTACGCCTAAGGGTAAAACTAAAATCATGTAGGAACCTACGTGGTGTGGTGAAAACCGAGATGGATGCTTCTTTAGAAATTAAAGGAAAAAAGAAGAATGCGTATGACGCTACCATCGTTTTTCTCTATTATTTTAAATAATAAACTTCGAATCTATTTATACTCGTAGGGTATAAATTTAAGATATTAAAAAGTAGGCTATTTTACCGTATGGGGTAGAGTAGCCTACTTTTTTTAGTGTTGAGCCATTGATGAACGTTATGCCTCGAAACAGATTCAATATTTCGCATTTCTTAATATTTTTAATAAAACTTCTTTTAATTCGTTTTATTTTTGTTAACATTGTAACCGTTAAAAATAAGAACCAATTATCCTATTCTGATACACAACAACACACAAACACGATTTAGCATTCATGATTCGAGAAATTACACCCCTGAGCATTGTTCAAGAGGAGGATTTTAAATTGATATTCAATCAGTTTTATCCTTATCTCTTTATGTATGCCAAGCGTTTTTTGCCCAAAGAAGATTCTGCTAACGATGTGGTTCAAGAGGCTTTTATTAAGCTTTGGGAGTTGAGGCGAGATTTCCAAAATCTCCAGCAAACTCAGTCTTTTCTCTATACTTGTATTCGAAATAGTGCACTCAATGAACTTGCCCACCAAAAGGTAAAGACTAAATACACCGAAAGTTTGCTAGCAGCTCCTCCTTCTTTCGATTTTATTAATGATAGTTTTATTGAAGACGAAACCTATCGTTTGATTGTAGAAGCTATTCACAATTTGCCACCCCGTATGCGAGAGGTGATGCAAGGATATTTACAAGGGCATACTCCCGATGAAATAGCTACAAAGCTTGGTGTCACTGTTGAAACTGTTTATTCTCAAAGACAGCTCGCTCTAAAAAAACTTCGTTCTATGCTTGGTAAATACGCCCTTTACCTCCCTTTCTTTTTTAAGATATTAAACAATTAACCTTTATTAACTAGCGAGTTCTAAGGGTGTCCTTGTCTTATTATTAGAAACACGAAATAATATGCAAGAACACAATTTCTATATATCACATCTAATTGCTAAATATTTAGCCGAAAAAATAAATAAAGATGAGCTAGAAGAGCTCAATCTATGGCGAGAGAAATCAGAAGCCAATGAGGAGCTATTTCGAAAAATAACTGATAGTGGTCATATCTCCGATTATTATAGCTCAATCTCTCAAGTAAATGTAGATAAACAATGGAATCAGTTTTCAGATCGAAGAGCGAAGATGTATAATCGTCGCAAACTTCGTCGCATCTTGGGCTATGCTGCTTCCTTATTAATTCCACTATCTATAGGACTAACTATTTACTTTACATCTCGCACCCCGATAGTAGAAGATTCATCACTTTTTGTAAATACCATTCAGATAGGAAATGCAAAAGCCATTTTAAAACTATCGGAGGGAGAAGTTATTCATCTAACCGATGAAGATACTTTGCAACTTGATGAAGACTTATCTCTTCTTGCGCACTCCTCTTCAGGCAATTCTGCCACAGATCAAGTTCAAATGAATTCTATTGAAACCCCTCGAGGTGGAGAATATGCCTTAACACTAAGCGACGGTACCAAAGTCTTTTTAAACTCTATGAGTACCCTTGTTTTCCCCTCCGAGTTTTCTGGAGAAGAGCGTAGGGTAGAACTTTATGGCGAAGCATACTTTGAAGTATCCAAGTCGAGTGCCCCTTTTATTGTGACTACTTCACGAGCAGATATTCAGGTACTAGGAACTTCTTTTAATGTGTACAACTATGAAGGAGAAGCTTATGAAGCAGCTTTGGTGAGTGGCAGTATAGCAATTTCTACCTCCCAAGAAAAAATGATTTTAAATCCCTCACAGCGAGCAACCATACATAAAGCTGATGCCCCTATGGTTATTGATGAAATAGATGCGTTGAGCATCTCCGAATGGCATAAGGGAAAGATTGTTTTCAAAGACCAATCTTTGGAGTACATGATGAATCGCTTAGCTCGTTGGTATGATTTTAGTGTAGAATATAAATCATCGGCTTTGAAGAATCTTCGTTTTTCTTGCTCAGTAGATAAGTACGAAGACATCGCTCAATTTCTTCAAGTATTAGAATCAACCGATAAGTTGAAAGCAGAAATTAACGGCAAAACAATATACCTTAAATAAAATCTTAATACAATGAACAACAACAAACTAACGCGCAGGTATATGCCCTTGCAAAAAGCATTTCTAGTATTCGTCATGCTCTTTGTCTCGGGTGTACTATCTGCAACAAATTTACTACAATCGAATACGGTATCGGTCAATTTTCAGAATACATTGCTAAGTGATGCTGTGTGGGAGATCAGAAAACAGACAGATATCCGCTTTGTTTATAGCTCTAATGATGTGGAAAATGTAGTTATAAACGATTTAAAAGCTAAGGGTGTAACCGTAGAATATGTATTAGACAGCTGTTTAAATGGTACTCCACTAGAATACAAAGAGGTGAGTGGAGTTATCTCTATTAAAAAGAAAGCAGAGCAGCCCAAACCTATTGTTCAACAAAAGAAACAGTATGAAATAAGAGGAGTAATTGTTGACAATTTAGGTGAATCGCTTCCTGGTGCAAATGTCATCATTAAGAATACACAGATAGGGAGTATCACCGATATAGATGGAAACTTTGTGCTACCTGTACACGATGATAAAACAGTAACCTTAGTAGCTTCTTTTATTGGACTAGAGAAAAAGGAGGTAAAAGTAAAACCTGGACAACCCATCAAAATTGTATTGGAAGATGATACTAAGCTGCTTGAAGAAGTAGTGGTTACAGGATACGGTACTTTTAAGAAATCGGCTTATGCAGGTTCTGCTTCTTTTGTGAAGTCGGAAAATACGAAAGACGTTCCCAACATCTCTATGCAACAGATGCTAGAAGGGGCAACACCTGGTATTCAGGTAAACTCTAGTTCGGGTGTTCCTGGGGCTACATCTAGTATTCAGATACGTGGAATGGGCTCTTTTAATGCTTCAAACTCTCCTTTGTATGTTATTGATGGAGTACCTGTTATGTCGGGAAACTTTGCCAGTACAAGTACAGGTTCTGGACTAGATATCATGGCTACAATCAATACCTCTGATATCGATAATATAACTGTGATTAAAGATGCTGCAGCGGCTTCTCTTTATGGTTCTCGTGCAGCAAATGGAGTAATCATAATCAATACCAAACAAGGTAAGAAAGGTAAACCCGTTTTCTCTTTTAAGAGCGACTGGGGAATGTCTAAGTTTGCTATGGACTTCCGTGAAATTATGGGTGGACAAGAGCGAAGAGATGTCATTCACGAAGGGTTGGTAAATCAAGCTATGCTCTACACGGGTAAGCCCAATTCTAATGGTTTGCATGAAAATATGACTGAGCAGGAAATGAAGGCCTATGCTGATAGTCAGATAGATCAATATGCTCCCGTTCCTTGGTGTGGGTTTGTAGATTGGACAGATCATATGTTCCAAACAGGGAACCGTAGCAATTATGAGTTCTCCGCTTCTGGCGCTTCAGATAAAATGAAATATTACTCTTCTGTGGCTTATACCGATCAAGAAGGTGTGGCTATCAACTCTGGATTAGAAAGATATACAGGTCGCTTAAATGTAGATTACAAAATGACGAAACGTTTGAAGATGGGGTCTAAGCTTTTATTCTCACGTATCAAACAAGATTCTTATTCGGAAGGTCTAGGCTATAGTACTCCTATCTATGGAACAAGAAATGGTACAACTCCTTCTGATCCTATCTGGCTAGAAGATGGTTCATGGAATCGGGATTTAATCAAACTTGATGACAGAAACCCTCTACTTTCTCAGACCTACAATTATAAGAAAGAAACGGTATCTAGAGCATTTAGTACACTCTTTGCTTCGTACGAGCTGTATAAAAACTTAGAGTTGAAATCTACCTTCTCTTACGACTTTGTATTTGGTAAGGGGACATCATGGAAAGATCCTCGTACGAGTGATGGAGGAAATGGCAAAAATGGCTCATTTAACAAGTATAGTAATGAAACGACCAAAATGAACTGGAGTACTGTGCTTTCTTACCTTTATAGTTTCGACTCTGGACATAATATTGATGTGCTAGCAGGTTATGAAGTAGAAAGAAAGGATAAAGATTATATGTCGGCAGGCAAATCAAACTTTGCTCGCCCTGATAAGGTCGATCTGAATACAGGAATGAAGCTGGAAGGGGCAGGGGGTAATATCTCTGGAACTCGTATGGTTTCTTATGTTACTCGTTTGAATTATGATTATCAAAGTAAATATTATTTAGGAGGTAGCTGGCGTACCGATGGTAGTTCAAGATTATATAAAAATAATCGTTGGGGACATTTCTGGTCGCTATCTAGTGCATGGAGAATAAGTGCAGAAAAGTTTATGGAGCCAACATCAGACTGGTTTTCCGATTTAAAACTGCGTTTGTCTTATGGTGTAAATGGTACTCTACCCTCAGGCTATTATCCTTATCAAGCTCTTAGCTCACTTACTAGTAGTTATAATGATCAACCAGGTATCAAGCAATCTCAAATGAAGAATGAAGAGTTGACATGGGAGTCCAATCATAACCTAAATATGGGACTCGATGTAAGTCTGTTTAATGGGAAGGTGAATGTTACGATGGAGTATTACCGCCGAACAACGAAAGACTTACTTTATGATCGTCCGCTTTCTATCACAACAGGCTTCTCTAGTTACTTAGCGAATATTGGCAAGATGAGGAATCAAGGTTTCGAACTTGAAATTTCTACTCGTAATATTCAAACCAAAGACTTTAACTGGACTACTGCCTTTAACTTGGCTCACAATAGCAATAAGATTCTTCGCTTAGATGGAGAGTTGGAGCAGGTAATAAGTAGCCCTTATATTCATAAAGTAGGCAAACCCTATCGTACTTTTTACTTGATAGAATTTGCTGGCATTAATCCCGAAACAGGTTTCCCTCAATTCTATAGTAATAAAAGAGATGAAGACGGAAAGCTACAAAAGGATTTAGTAGATGATCCTAAAGATGCTGAAAGAGTAGAACTTGGTTCGGCAGATCCTAAGATTACGGGTGCTATCGGGAACTACTTCACCTATAAGTGGTTTGACTTTGGCTTCAACGTGAATTTCTCATTTGGAGGAAAAACCTATGATTCAGGAGCTTCTAAGACTGAACATGGCGGAGATGGTAAATTAAATATTCCTACATACTACCGCAAACGCTGGAAGAAGGAAGGAGATAAAACCTCTATTGAGCGCTTTGTAATGGATAGAAACATTGCTATGAGCTCGTACTCTAGTAGTAGAAGAATACATAGTAAAGACTTTGTTCGATTGAAGAGTCTTACTTTTGGAGCTTCTTTGCCCAAAGCTTGGACTAAGAAAGTGTCGATAGACAAAGTACGTTTGTTCATGTCGGGAAATAACCTCTTAACTTGGGCAAAATATAAGGAGTACGATCCAGAGGCTGGTACATCTATCGGATGGAGTACCCCACCTTTAAAGACCTTGACTTTTGGACTAGAAGTTAAAATTTAATCTTAAAAACTTATGAATATGAAAATTCAATATATACTATTTATCTGTTTCTTCTCTTTATATGGTTGTGGTAATGATTGGTTAGATTTATCACCCAATACTTCGGTAGATTCAGATAAGGCGATTACAGCATTGAGTGATGTGGAATTTGCTGCCAATGGATTGTACGACACGATGCAAAGCAGCAACTATTATGGGGATCAAATGACCTATTATGGGGATTTAACTGCCGATGATATGCGCTCGTATAAAACCACAAGTACTGGTGCAAGTTATTATCAGTTTAAGTATCATAAAGAAAATGCAACCAATTCATTCTGGAGTGTTTACTATTCTATTGCTAAGAATGTTGCCATAGCATTAGAGTCTATGGATAAACTCGATATACAAGCTGGTAAAGAGTTTATTACTCCTAGTGGACGAAAGACAACAGAAGATAAGTATTACAATGAGAATCGTGGTCAGATCTTAGCAATTAGAGCTTTGGCACTTTTTGATATGACTCGTCTGTATGGGTATCCATACCAAAAAGATCAGGGTGCTTCTTTGGGCGTACCTATTGTAAAGTCTGTAGTCGATAAAGATAGTAAACCAGTAAGAAACACAGTAAAAGAGTGTTACGATGCGATACTTGAAGATTTAAATGAATCTCTTCAACTCATCAATGAAGAACGTTATGATGGTAAGCTCAACAAGTGGGCAGTTCTCAATTTGATAAGTCGTATCTATCTTTATATGGGTGAAAATGAAAAAGCATTAGTTGCGGCAGAAGAAGGTTTGGCAGGAGCTAAGCAATATGGTTTCGCCTTGGCTACCCATGAAGAATACCCCTTGATGTGGGCAAAACCCTTTAATAACGAGTTCCTCTTTGAGATAGTGAATCTTACAACAGATAGCCCTGGAAAAAACTCTATAGGTTATCATTATCGTAAATTCAATATGATTGCCACAACATCATTCTTTAAAAATTATTTGGCTAAGAGTGAAGATATTCGTAAATCTGTGGTTTCTACAGATAGCTCTAGTAAGCCATACTGTGATAAATTTCCCGAACAAGAAGGTAAGAGCTTTGAAGATTGTAATGTAGTAGTATTTAGAATGTCAGAGTTGTATTTGAATGCTGCTGAGGCCGCAGTCAAGTTGGGAAATCAAGAGAAAGCAGCTCTCTATTTCTTGCCCATTTATGCTCGTACAAATACCGAGTGGGATGGTAGAGATATTACATTGGCAGATGTATTAGAACAACGCAGAATAGAGTTCTGGGGAGAAGGACATCGTTTCTTCGACTTGTTGAGAAACAATTTACGAGTAGAGAGAACAGACTATCTAGAATCTGTGGCTACGGATGCTCGTAGTTTTGATTGGAATTTTTATCGTATAGTTCTACCTATTCCAAGAAAAGAAACTAATTTAAACGGTAATATTACTCAAAACCCAGGTTATGGTGATTAATTATGATAGAAAGAAATAATCATAGCAACGCAAAAATGTGGAAACTGCTTCCACTACTATTTATTCTTATGCTTCAAACTCCCTTTGCTTTTGCAGGCAAGGGAGGGCATAAGGAAGTTAAGTTAAAAACCGATGGTCCTTATTTGTTCTACACAGAGAATAATCAGATGCGATCTATCTCTGTTACAAAAGATTTGGCTATTGTCGATTCTACCTTTCGTGTAGGAGAAGAGGGGTATCAATTTCCTGTTCTTTCGCATAAAGGAGAATACCTCTTTGATGTGAAATGGAGAGAAAATGTTACTCGTGATAAGGATCATGTTAAAGCAGCTAAAAAGATTTTTATAACCTCAGATCCTCATGGAGATTGGAAAAGTTTCTCCGATTTATTAAAATGCAATAAGGTGGTAGATAGCAACTACCATTGGACGTTTGGTAAAAATCAATTGGTAGTTATTGGCGATGTTTTTGATAGAGGAAAAGATGTCTTGCCTATCTTTTGGCTTATCTATAAGCTCGAAGAAGAAGCAGCCAAAGCAGGAGGGCAGGTGCTTTTCTTATTGGGTAATCATGAACCAATGGTACTTGGTGGCGATTTAAGATACATGAAAAAATCATATCAAGCCCTATCTGATACTCTTCAAATACCGTATCAAAAAATGTTTGGTCCTACTTCTGTTTTAGGAGATTGGCTATCTACAAAGAATACTATGCAACTTATTGGTAAGAACCTCATTGTACATGCTGGGTTAAGTAAAGATTTAATTGATAAAGGATACCAGATTCCACAGGTGAATGAGCTTGTAAGTAATGGATTATTCTATCCTAAATCAATCCGAAGAAAACAATCGGAAGACTTGAAATTTTTGTATGGTAACAAGGGTCCGATCTGGTATCGTGGTATGGTTTTAGAAAAAGAGAAGTACGATCCGATTAGCTCTGATGATGTAGGTACAGTATTAAATTACTTTGGTGCCGATCGAGTTATAGTAGGTCATACCATCTTCAAAGAGATATCTAGTTTTTTTAACCAGCGAGTTATTGCAGTGAATGTAGATAATAAGAAAAATAAGAAAAAGCACCGTTCACGTGCTATTTTATTAAAGAGAGGGAAAATCTATGTGATAAGTGATAACCATAGCGCTAAACTCCAGTGATGGGTTATCAGTTCTAAGTATTCTGCCTTTGGATTTATACCTATCTGGTATAAATTTAAGATAATAAAAAGTAGGCTATTTTACCGTATGGGGTAGAGTAGCCTACTTTTTTAGTCTTGAGCCATTGCAAAGAAACAGAGCTCTTGGTGAGAGTATTTATGTATCTGGGTTATGAAGATGCGATATCAGGGTTAAAAGAGTAACATGTCGGTGTCATGTCATCATCATGTCGGTGTCAAAGTGTACGATGTGGTATAATAACTTCTGGACATAGATTTCTCTTTGTGTCAAAATAATAGAGAAAGGTGGATTTCTAAAAAAGAAGAGCCTACCTAAAATGGAATTAGATAGACTCTTGTTAATACTGAATATGTTCTTTTATTAAGATGTGCTATTGCCCGTTTCTTTCCTTGCGGGACATTCGAGTTCGGATGATGATATCTATCACTAGTAATATAAAAATAGTTATAAAGATAGACGTCATCTTGGCATTCTTTGTGGCAATGGAGTAGATAGTTTGGAATGTGTTTTGAAATACATCCGAAATGCTAGTCCAAGTAATGTTGTAATAAGAAGTTACGAAAAGAGTGTAATTTATTGGAAATGAGCGTTGGTTAATCGCTCTTGATAGTAATAGGTTACGATTTAGTTAGTTATCTACTGCATTATCCTTCTGCGCGTTGCGTAACCTTCAAAGAACTCTTCGTATGCAAAAGTAGCTATTTAATCCGAGATTTTGATATAAACTCCCAGATTTTTATCCCCTCATTCATAAGATTTTTCCGTAAAAGCGGTATTATCCGTCGGCACACCATTGCCCAAAACGAGTTTGGAACAAACGTGTGCCAACTACCGCATAGCCGGAGAAAAGGGCATTGCCTCACGCCTAAACGATGTTTAGACAGATGAAGCAATGCCCCTTTCTTTTGCGCCTATGCCAAGAGGTGCTTTTACGGGTTTTCAGATGATTTTTTTTTTTCGCTGTCCCTTTTGCCGGAAGCGGAAAGTGAATGCAGAGTGTGTCCGCCTGCCCCATGAATGAAACAGGTAGCCACACACAGCGGGCAATCCGGGAAGAATGATTGTTGTCGCCCGGCTGGACAAGTCCTGTCGGATCGGAAAACAATCATACTTCCTTTGTAGTGGTTTGCCCTTTTCACGCTTCCGGTGATGTCTTTTTCCTTTTGGTGATTCCTTTTTTACGGATTTTTCCCTGAAGTTTTTTCTACCCAATCAGCCTCTGTTTTCGTTTACCTCCATTTTTGCGCCTTTCAGTGAGCCGCATCAGGCAGTCATTTCCGTTCTGGGCGCAAAGGTAATTCCGGGATTGGACGGGAAAGCAAGGTCAAGCCTCCTGTTTTCGGTAAAAATCTCCAGCCCTGCGGGTAGTAT
>NZ_DYYK01000016.1:0-27971 GCF_020741705.1 Bacteroides coprosuis | reverse complement strand
AGAGTACATCTAATAAGTCTGTATGTCAGGAAGTAAAGAGGTATCAGAGAATGACCTGCTTCTTGAGTGAAGAAGAACTGTCGTTCGTCGAAGCTTATTTAGAAAAAAATAAAATAAGCAATAGATCAAGATGGTTGAGAGAGACTATTCTCTTATTTATTCATAAAGATTTAAATGATAAATATCCCACTCTTTTTGATGAACATGATATGAGGAGGTAAATATATGGGACACGATGATTCTTATTTTATGAAAATGGCCTTGCAAGAGGCGGAAACTGCGATGGAAATGGGTGAAATTCCTGTTGGAGCTGTTGTTGTATCTCATGGGCAAGTTATAGCTAGAGCACATAATATGACAGAGCGTTTAACAGATGTTACAGCTCATGCTGAGATGCAAGCCATTACAATGGCAGCTGATCTGCTAGGAGGAAAGTATCTAAGTGATTGTACTCTATATGTTACTTTAGAGCCTTGCGTTATGTGTGCAGGTGCAATTAGTTGGGCACAATTAGGTAAGTTAGTCATAGGAGCTAATGATTCTAAAAGAGGATATAAATTGCTAGCTCCTGATGTTTTGCATCCTAAAACGGAAGTCATTGAAGGAGTGTTGGCTGACAAGTCGACAGAAATGTTACAATCCTTCTTTAGAGCACGCAGATAAGTCTTACTTCACTTCTTCAAAGTCAACATACTCTCCCTCATCTTTTCCTATTATTTTTTTCTGATTTAATGGAGTATCTTCTGTTCTATTATTAGACTGAGTTGTATTCTGGTTATTTTGTTGTCTGTAAGTATGTTGTCTACCCTTATTTGTTTTCTTGATTCCAAAAATAGACCGTAGAATTTGACCTATTATACTGATAAAAAAAACAGCAATAACTAATATTATAATAAAAGGGATAAGAAGTATCTTGAGCATAGTTTTTAAAATTAAATTAGTAGCTATTTATCAAGACACAATTACTATGCCACATTCCACATTCTTAAGCTTTCTTGTTTTGAGTAACTAGTGATAATAAGATATACCATGCTATTACTGCTGCTATACCACTTAGCTTAAAAACAATAAGTAGGGGTATGGATACTAAAATAAAGAAGTAGCGTATCTTGTTGTTTTGCCAGCTTAAATCTTTAATCTTTAAAGCAAACATAGGTATTTCTGCTACGAGTAGCCACGAGAAAAGAAAAATTAATGCTATTATTATAAGTACATTAATATGCATTAGTATAAACTCTCCAGATCCAACAATTAGTGAACCCCAAAAAAGTGCATTGGCCGGAGTAGGTAAACCTATGAAAGAGCTTGTTTGTCTTTCATCTATATTGAATTTAGCTAGTCTTAGAGCAGAAAAAACCGCAATAAAAAAAGCTATATAAGGAACGTACTCTCTTACGCCTTCTAAGAATGAGGGATATATCATGCTAGACTCTTTCAAAAAACTAAAAATGATAAGAGCAGGCGCTACTCCAAAGCTAACATCATCTGCTAAAGAGTCTAATTCTTTGCCAATTGGTGATGGTGCGTTAAGGAGACGAGCAGACATTCCATCGAAAAAATCGAATATAGCACTTAGAATAATAAAACCAAGTGCTAATTCATATTTAGATTCAAAGGCCATTACACAAGCAATGCACCCTGAAAACAAGTTTAAACATGTAATAGTGTTGGGAATATGACGAGTAATGGCATTTGACATAATCTTATTATTTAAGTTTTGCAATTATAGTTTGATTACCTGTTGTCAGGTCGCCAAGTTTTACACAAGGTTTACTGCCTATAGGTAAGTAAACATCTACACGTGAGCCAAATTTTATAAAGCCCATGTGTTCATCAATAAAGCATTCTTCTCCTTCTTTGGCATAAGTTACAATACGTCTAGCCATTGCTCCAGCTATTTGACGAGCCATAACTTCTACTCCTTCAGGTGTTTCTATTACAACAAGTGAACGCTCATTATCTGTACTTGCTTTAGGTAGCCATGCTTTCATGAATTTTCCATTCTCATGTCCTACTTTTTTTATAGTACCTTCTACAGGGTACCAATTTGCATGCACATTTAATACACTCATGAAAATTGAAATCATAAGTCTTTTCCCTTGGAAGTATTCATTTTCTTCAACTTCTTCAATGACTACTACTTTTCCGTCGGCAGGTGCTACAACGGTCTTTTCCACGTCTCCCTCAAAGCGTCTAATAGGACATCTGAAAAAGTTTACTAGCAATAAATAAATAGCAGTACTAATAGTAGCAACAATGTAAAAAGGTATTTTACTTTTTACAAACTTGTATAGTACAAGGTTGATGATTAAAAAAGCAATCAAGCTTACCACCAACGTTGAGATTCCTTCGTGGTGGAGTCTCACTTTTTTAAGTTTTTTCAATCTTGTTGAACGGTTCATAAATGTGATAAAATCTGTTTGTAGGCAAAAGTAGAGTTAATTTAAAATATCAGCAAACAAAAAGAGCTTATAATATGGTTTTGATGATAACTTTTTACTATATACCTTTGTGTTATCTAAAGTAATAGTACATTCGCTATACAATTCAGTATACATTTTGATAATGTGTGCAAATGTCTTATTAATACTTATTTAAGATAGTCAAAACGATTTTAATACCCTATATATTATGCAGAATTTTACTCATTTACATGTCCACTCTCAATATTCTCTTCTTGATGGGCAGGCTAGCATTAAAGCACTTGTCGATAAAGCGGTTGAGGATGGTATGAAAGGAATTGCTCTGACAGACCATGGGAGTATGTTTGGAATTAAAGAATTCTATAATTATGTAAAAAAGAAAAATGCACCAATAAATGGTGAGATAAAACAGCTTAAAAAGAAAATTGGTGCTGCAAAGAAAGAGGGTAAGTCGGAAGATGAAATTAGCCAACTAAGTGAAGAACTTCGTGAAAAACAGAAATCTTTATTTAAACCGATTATTGGTTGTGAAATGTATGTGGCACGAAGAGGCTTACATATAAAAGAAACTAAATTTGATCAAAGTGGGTACCACCTTGTTGTTCTTGCTAAAAACGAAAAAGGATATCATAATTTGATAAAACTAGTTTCAACAGCATGGACAGAGGGCTTCTATATGCGTCCTAGAACAGATAGGACGGAGTTGGAAAAATATCATGAAGGATTAATTGTAAGTACGGCTTGTCTTGGAGGGGAAGTTCCAAAGAAAATTACTCAAGGAAAGATTAGTGAAGCTGAGGAAGCTGTACAATGGTTTAAAAAGGTGTTTGGGGATGACTTCTATTTAGAACTTCAACGTCATAAGGCTGCAATCCCAAGAGCTAATCATGAAGCTTATCCACTTCAGGTTAATGTGAACAATCACATGTTTGAGTTGAGTAAAAAATATGGGGTAAAGATTATATGTACGAATGATGTTCACTTTGTAGATGAAGCTCATGCTGAAGCTCACGATCGATTAATCTGTTTAAGTACTGGTCGGGATTTAGATGATCCAAAAAGAATGCTTTATACTAAACAGGAATGGATGAAAACTCAAGCAGAGATGAATGAGCTTTTCAAAGATGTTCCTGAAGCTTTGGCAAACACAATGGAAATATTGGATAAAGTAGAACATTATTCTATTGATCATGCTCCAATTATGCCAACGTTTGAAATTCCTGAAGATTTTGGCACAGAAGAAGGATATAGAACTAAGTTTTCTGAAGAGGATCTCTATGATGAATTTACGCAAGATGAAAATGGAAATGTTGTGCTTTCCAAAGAAGATGGAGATACTAAAATAGAGCGCTTAGGGGGATATGAAAAACTCTATCGTATTAAGTTAGAAGCAGATTATTTGAAAAAGCTAACTTATGATGGAGCGAAAGAAAGATACGGAGATCCTTTATCCGATGAAATAAAAGAGCGCTTGAATTTTGAACTTTACATCATGAAAACTATGGGTTTCCCTGGCTACTTCTTGATTGTACAAGATTTTATTCATGCGGCTGAAAAGAAATTAAATGTTTCTGTCGGTCCAGGACGTGGTTCTGCTGCGGGATCAGCTGTTGCTTACTGTCTGGGGATTACTAAAATAGACCCTATTGAGTTCGACTTGCTGTTTGAACGTTTCTTGAATCCCGATCGTATCTCTCTTCCTGATATTGATGTTGATTTTGATGATGATGGTCGTGGCGAAGTATTACGTTGGGTAACCGATAAATATGGACAAGAAAAAGTAGCACATATTATCACTTATGGTACTATGGCTACAAAATTAGCTATTCGTGATGTAGCGCGCGTGCAAAAACTTCCACTTCCTGAGGCAGATCGATTGGCCAAATTAATTCCTGATCGGATTCCAGATAAAAAGATTAACCTGCAAAATGCAATCAATTTCGTTCCTGAGTTACAGGCTGCAGAAGCATCTCAAGACCCTATAGTACGGGATACTATTAAGTATGCTAAAATGCTCGAAGGCAATGTCCGTGGAACAGGTGTGCATGCTTGTGGTACTATTATTTGTCGTGATGACATTACAGACTGGGTACCTGTAAGTACAGCTACTGATAAAGAAACAGGAGAAAAAATGCTGGTTACTCAGTATGAAGGTTCTGTAATTGAAGATACGGGGTTGATTAAGATGGACTTTTTAGGTTTGAAAACTCTGTCTATCATCAAGGAAGCTGTTGCTAATGTGGAGGAATCAACAGGTGAAAAACTAGATATTGAGAAGATTTCATTTAAAGATGAAAAAACATATAAACTTTATAGTGATGGACGAACGATAGGTACATTCCAGTTTGAATCTGCTGGTATGCAAAAATACTTAAGAGAGCTAGAACCTTCAACTTTTGAAGACTTAATAGCTATGAATGCTCTCTATCGTCCAGGACCAATGGATTATATTCCCGACTTTATTGATCGTAAACATGGACGTAAACCTATTGAGTACGATATTCCTATTATGGAAAAGTACTTGAAGGATACATATGGCATTACTGTCTATCAGGAACAGGTCATGTTGTTGTCACGACTATTAGCAAACTTTACTCGTGGTGAGTCGGATGCTCTTCGTAAAGCAATGGGAAAAAAGTTGAAAGACCAACTAGACGTACTCAAACCTAAGTTTATATCGGGAGGTAAGGCTAATGGTCATGATCCTAAAATACTAGAAAAAATTTGGGGAGATTGGGAAAAGTTTGCGTCTTATGCTTTTAATAAATCACATGCTACTTGTTATTCTTGGTTAGCTTATCAGACAGCTTATTTAAAAGCAAACTATCCTTCTGAATATATGGCGGCGGTGATGAGTCGTAATATTTCAAATATTGTCGAAATAACAAAACTTATGGATGAGTGTAAATCCATGGGTATGAAAGTCCTAGGTCCTGATGTTAATGAAAGTAATCTAAAGTTTACCGTAAATAAAGAAGGAAATATTCGCTTCGGTTTAGGGGCTATTAAAGGTGTCGGAGAAAATGCCGTAAAGAGTATTGTTGATGAACGAAATAGAAATGGACAGTATAAAGATATTTTTGATTTTGTCCAAAGGGTCAATTTGAATGCTTGTAATAAAAAGAACATGGAAAATATTGCTTTAGCTGGAGGTTTTGATGCTTGGGGTGTAAAGCGTGAGCAGTATTTTGCAGAGATGAACATAGGCGATGAAACCTTTATGGAGGCTCTTATGAGATATGGAAATAAGTACCAAGCGGATCAAGAAATGACAATGAATTCATTGTTTGGAGGAGATAATGCGGTTGAAATAGCTACTCCTGATTTACCTGAATATGAACCATGGAGTGATCTTGAGCTTCTAAATAAAGAAAGAGAATTAGTAGGAATTTATTTATCGGCCCATCCCTTAGATGATTATTCTGTTATTTTACATTATGTGTGCAATACGAAAATGACAGAGATAGATGATAAGCAAGCTTTGGCTGGCAGAGAAATTACGATGGGAGGTATTGTAACTAGTGTTCGTAGAGGTATGACTAGAAATAATAACCCTTTTGGAATAGCTAAAATTGAAGATTATTCGGGATCTGCAGAAATTCCATTTTTTGGTAAGGATTGGATAAACTTCCAAGGATTTATTCATGAGGGAATGTTATTATTTATTAAAGCAAGATGCCAACCTCGTCAATGGAATCCAGATGAGTTGGAATTAAAAGTAACTAGTATAGAGTTACTAACAGATGTAAAGGATGATTTAGTAAATACAATAACAATTCATATTCCATTAGAAGAGTTGAATTCAACTTTGATTGCTGAACTTTCTGACCTTACCAAACGTTCATCAGGAACAACAGAGCTTTATTTTAAAGTTACCGATAGAGAGTTAAATCAAACATTAGATTTACATTCTAAGGGTTTGAAGATTTCTGTAGGTAAAGAATTAATTAACCTGTTGAAAGAACGAAAAGAGTTATCGTTTCAAATCAATTAATAGAAGTATATTTACTTTATAGACATATTAAATTTAAACTTAGATTAAAATGGCATTAAATGTTACAGATAGTAATTTCAAAGAATTACTAAACAAAGGTCAGTTAGTAGTAGTGGATTTTTGGGCTCCTTGGTGTGGTCCATGTAAAATGGTAGGTCCAGTTATTGAAGAACTTGCAAAAGATTATGAAGGTAAAGTTATTATTGGTAAATGTGATGTAGACGAAAATAGTGACCTTCCTGGTGAATTTGGTATTCGTAATATCCCTACAGTTCTTTTCTTTAAAGATGGAGAAGTTGTGGATAAACAAGTAGGTGCTGCTCCTAAAGCTACTTATGACGCAAAAATTAAACAACATATGTAATTAAACGACTTTTAAAAAGGTCGCAGTATCCAAAGATTATGAGCAAAGACGATTTTTTATTAGATGATCTTGATGATGAAAAGACAGTAGAGTTTATCAAAAACTATCTTCCTCAAGATTTAAAAGAGAAGTTTTCAGATGATCAAATTTATTACTTTTTAGATTTGATTGATGAATACTATATGGAAAGTGGTGTTCTAGATTCTAGCACAGATTCTGATGGTTTCATCGATATTGATTTAGATGAGATTGTAGAGTATGTCATCAAAGAATCTAAGAAAGATGATATGGGAGAGTTTGATCCAGAAGATATTCTTTTTGTAGTACAAGGAGAAATGGAGTATGGGAATTCTCTTGGGCTTGTTGAATAAAGACTAGATACTGTTTATCGAAATAGAAAAAGGGTTGTGATTTATTTCACAACCCTTTTTATTTTATCTTATTTTTTCGAAAGAGATTTGCTGCAGATTATAGTAAAAGAAGAGAGCTAAGCCCATGAGAACTACTCCTATAATGGCATAAATAATTCGAATACCTTTTCGATTGAAGTATTTTTTAAGATATGCTACATTTCGAGAAGTGAAAAACCATTTTGCATCTGCTAGTGCTGCTAAAAAACAGACTGCACCAGCAATAAAGAATATGGCTTGCATGATGTAATGAGGAATAAGGCTAGGAACTTCTTGCATTTTATCTAATTAATATTTAGTCTATAGTTACTAATCTACTACCATCTTCTTGTTCTTCGATCTTTACTTGTACTGCATCTCCTGGCAGAAGATCATCAATGAGTTCTGGCCATTCTATAAAGCTTACAGCACCACTGTAAAAATAATCCTCGTAGCCCATGTCGTAGACTTCCTCGAGCTTTTTAATTCTATAAAAGTCGAAATGATAGATCAGTTCTCCTGTACTATCCGAGCGATATTCATTAACAATAGCAAATGTTGGAGATGTAATTACGTCTGTAACACCTAATTCTTCACATACTGCTTTAATAAATGTAGTTTTACCAGCACCCATTTTTCCATAGAATGCAAAAACTGTGCGATCTCCCATAGCTGCAACAAATTCTTTGGCAGCTTGCTTTATGTTTTCTAATGAATCTATTTTAATTTCCATAATTGGATATTTTATTTGATAATCTTTTTTAATTGAATTGTTTTCAAAAGCTTACATGAGACATAAATCAAGATAGAGAAGAATATAATGGATGCTCCAGATGGCACATGTAAGAAGTAAGATAGGAATAATCCACCTAAACATCCAGCAAACCCAATCGCTATGGATGAAAATATAATTTTTATAAAGCTATTGGTGAATAGGTTAGCTGTCATTTGGGGTATAGTGAGTAGGGATATAACTAAAACAATTCCCACCATATGTAGGCAGGCAACTATTGTTAAAGCTATAAACAGCATTAGTGTATATTCAAAGAAATGTACAGGTAGTCCTTGTGATAATGAAAATTCTCTATCAAAAGAAATAGATATAATAGGATGTATAAATAAGGAAAAAAAGGCAATAAGTGCAACAGATAGAGTCCCCAGCATGATTAAATCCACTTGGCTAATAGTTAAGATGTTCCCAAATAAGTAAGTAGATAATTCTGGAGTAAATCCAGGGGCTAGGAATGTGAAAATAACTCCTACAGCCATTCCGAAAGTCCAAAATATTGCGATTGCTGAATCTTCACGGGTGTCTTTTCTCTTGGTAAGCCACTCTACTCCGAATGCGGATAATACTGAAAATATAGCAGCAGAAATTAAAGGTGAAAATCCCGAATATAAACCAATTCCTATTCCTCCAAATGAAGCATGTGTTAATCCTCCACTAATAAAAACTAATCGTCTAGTCACAATATACGTGCCAATAATACCACATGCTATACTAGCTAGTAAACTACCTATTATAGCAAATTGAAAGAATTTGAATTGTAATATCTCCATATATCTTATTAATGAAATCTTCTTTCTCCTACGATGAGGAATACTTCATCCTTAATAGAATTGGGTAGTCCTATACCTCTAAGCATTAAACTCCGTACCCATCCTGCTACATCTGTCTCCTGCATGGTGTAAAATACATCACGGAACATATCTGCTTGCTTCTCGCTATAGTCTTCAGGGCTATAACCAATGAACTGATCTAGTTCCTCGTCGTCGTAATACTCTATTTCTTTACTTACTGCAGCGAGCAAACTATCTTTCTCACAGATAGAATGTTGCCCACAACACTCTGTATCAACTTCTTTAACCTCAGGATAAGATTCTAGTTCTCCACTTTCAATCTTTTTATCTATTTTTTTATTTCGTAAAATACCAGCTAAAAAAGCGATAATACCTATTGCAATTAAAAAAACTATAAGTACTCCCATAATTATAACATATATTCATCTACAAAGTTAGCTATAATAATGGCTAACTTTTCTATTCTTTCATTTTTTTAGCAGATTTACACCTGCTTTGGTTAAGTCTTCCCAATAGTTAGGATAAGATTTTGTTACTACATCAGGTTCATTGATGAGTAGGTGTGGAAAGACAATTGCTGCTGGGGCAAAAGCCATAGCCATTCTATGGTCATCATAAGTTTCAATGATGGGCTGTTGCTCAGCAAGACAGCGTTCTCCTTTCCATGATAGCTCCTTATTTCCTTTTTCTACTAAAATATATCCTAGTTTCTTCATATCTTGAACTAAGGCATCTATTCGATCTGTTTCTTTAATGCGAAGGGTGTCTAGTCCGGTAAATTTAAAAGGAACATTTAGTAACGTTGCAGCGACTACAAAGGTTTGAGCTAAATCGGGAATTTCTGTAAAATCAATTTCTATGGCAGAGCTTATCTGATTCGTTTTGAAAAGATGTAATCCTTCAGGAGTCTGTTTATAACGAACTCCTAATTTTTCAAATTCCTTAGCTCCTTTAAAATCTCCTTGTAAACTAGGTATAACCATATCGGTTAATAAAATCTCAGCTTTATCTGATAGAGCAACGATGGAAAACCAATAAGATGCTGCACTCCAATCAGGTTCTATATTTAAAGTTGTAGGCTTATAGGGTTGAGGCTCCACTTGTATTGAGTTTGACATATGCCAATAGGCTTTTGCTCCACACTGATTCATCAATGCTAGAGTCATGTCGATATAAGGTTTTGATGCAATATGTCCTTTTAGTTCTATTTGTAATCCTTTTTCTAGTGTCGGAGCTATTAGTAGTAAAGCAGTAATAAATTGAGAACTGATACTACCATCTAAGGATAATTTACTGCCTTCCAACTTTTTCCCTACGATCCGTAAAGGTGGAAATCCTTTTTTGTCAGTGTATTGGATATCAGCACCAATCTTCCTTAATGCATCTACAAGTATATGAATAGGTCTGTTTTGCATTCTTTCGGTTCCAGTAATAATTCTTGTTCCTGTAGTAACCGATAAGTAAGCAGTTAAAAAGCGCATTGACGTACCAGCTGCTAATATATTAATAACCTCATTAGTTGAAACTAATGCTGTTTTCATTACGTCTGTGTCATCACATACGGCTAAATGATTTGGCAAGATCCCGTTTTGTGTTAGAGCATAGATGATAAGTGCCCTATTGCTGATACTTTTAGATGTAGGCAACGTGATTTTTCCTTTTATTTCGGGTGGAAACTGAAGTTGATAACGCATTTTATCTGAGGTTTATTAAGTAAAGTCTGTATATTACAAAGTTAGAAAATATAGTGCATTCCAAAAATAAAAAGAAGTTTAACAACAAGCTCTTTGCATTTTGTATCTTTGCTTGACAACCTAAAGTTTTTTGTAGTATGAAAAAGTCACTTTTATTATCCTTATTAATTCTTTTTTCATTCTCTGTTTTTAGTCAGACGCCTATTGATAAAGCTCTAAGAAGTATTACGATTCAGGCAGCTCAATCTCATATTAATTTTTTAGCTCATGATGAATTAGAAGGTCGTGAAGCTGGATTTCATGGCGGAAGGATTGCTAGAGAATATATTATATCACGATTGACAGAATTAAACATCACTCCTTTAGATTCAGCTTATGTTCAACATTTTGAAGCATTTCGTGTGGATAATCAAAGGAAAGGCAAATGGCAGGTTGATTCCGACTCTATAGATTTGATTCAAAAAAGTACTCACCAGAAGTTGGCTATGTCAAATATCTTGGCATGTATTTATGGGAAAAAGAAAGATGAATATGTTATTGTTGGAGCACATTATGATCATTTAGGTATTGATCCTTATTTACATGGAGATAAAATTTATAATGGAGCTGATGATAATGCTTCTGGAGTTTCAGCTGTACTTCAGATTGCAAAAGCATTTGTAGAAAGTGGAGTCCAACCTCAGCGTACAGTTGTTTTTGCTTTTTGGGATGGAGAAGAAAAAGGTTTATTAGGTTCTAAATACTTTGTTCAAAACTATAGTCATTTATCTCAAGTTAAAGGTTACTTGAATTTTGATATGATTGGTAGAAACAACAAACCCGAGCAGCCCCAACATGTGGTCTATTTTTATACAGAGAGTCATCCTACATTTGGCCGATGGCTAGAAATAGATTTGATAAAGTATAATCTTGACTTGGAGCCAGAAATAAGACCATGGGATAAGCCGATTGGAGGAAGTGACAATGGTCCATTTGCTCTTCATAATATTCCTATTATATGGTATCATACTGATGGACATCCCGATTATCATAAACCTACTGATCATTCTGAACATATCAATTGGGAAAAAGTAGTTGAAATCACTAAAGCTTCTTTTTTGAATATGTGGAGAATGGCAAATGAAGATATTTTTTAATTGTTTTCTCAAAAGGATAGAGGCTGACTAAGTAGTTTAGACAGCCTCTGTTTTAAATAAAAAAAAAGGAAAATGGGCAGTAGTATAAAATGGTAAGATGAAAAATAGCTGTTTAGAATTATCACAAGATAGTTTTGGCTAATCTACAAATAGGATCTGTTTTTCCCATAGTGTAAAAATGAATCAAGTTAAATCCTTTAGAATATAAATCTTTTGATTGTTCTATCATCCACTCTATCCCAATCTCTATGACATCTTCTTTCGTCTTTGCTTTTATTACGTCATTGGCTAAATCTATGGGTATATCCACATTAAAACGGTACGGTATTAAATTTAGTTGACGTTTGGTTGATAAAGGTTTAATACCTGGAATAATGGGTGTAGTGATACCTGCTGCTCTACATTTTTCTACAAAATCATAGAATTTTTGATTATCGTAGAAAAGTTGGGTGATAATATAACTGGCACCTGAATCAATTTTTTGCTTTAGAAATTGTATATCAGCATCCATATTGGGAGATTCAATATGTTTTTCAGGGTATCCTGCCACTCCTATACAGAAATTAGTTTTTGTTGTATTCAGTAATTCATTGTCGAGATAAATTCCTTGATTTTGATTATCTATTTGTCGGACTAGCTCGTTAGCATATCTATGTCCTTGCTTTTTGGGCTTGAAGTATATTTCGCTTTTTACTGCATCTCCTCTTAAGGCGACGATATTATCTATTCCTAAAAAATGGAGATCTATTAATAGATTTTCGGTTTCTTCCTTTGTAAATCCACCACAAAGAACATGAGGAACAGCATCTACTCCAAAACGATTTTGTAAAGCGGCACAAATGCCTACTGTACCTGGTCGCTTGCGAATAATGCGTTTTTCCCATAATCCCTCTTTCGTTTCTTTATATTCATATTCTTCTCTATGGTAGGTAACATCCACAAAAGTGGGTTTTATTTCCATAAGGGGTTCTAAGGCTTTAAATATGTCTTGAATGTTTTCTCCTTTTAGAGGAGGTAAGATTTCTACTGAAAAAGAAGGTTTATTATTACTATATTTTAGATGTTCTGTTACTTTCATAGTTAAGTAGTTTTAAATGTATGCAGCTAACCAATGTTGTATTTCTTCTAGTTTTTGTCCTCTTCGCTTGGCATAGTCTTCAATTTGGTCTGAATTTATTTTGCCAATGGCAAAGTATTTACTCTGTGGGTGTGAAAAATAGTATCCAGAGATAGATGATGCTGGGTGCATCGCATAATTAGTTGTGATGCGAACGCCTATATTTTTGTCTATTTGGAGAAGTTTCCACAATGTTCCCTTTTGTTGATGATCAGGACAAGCAGGATAACCAGGAGCTGGTCTAATTCCTTGATAAGTTTCATCTAGTAAATCTTTGTAGGATAGAGATTCATCGGGAACATATCCCCATGCTTTTTTTCTAACATATTCATGTAGATACTCTGCACTAGCTTCAGCTAGCCTATCTGATAGAGAGGATAGTAATAAAGCTGTATAGTCATCCCCTTCTTTTTTGAGTTTTTGAACTTTTTCATCCACTCCAAAACCACTTGAAACACAAAAGAAACCGATATAATCTTTTTTACCACTAGATTTTGGTGCAATAAAATCTGCTAGTGCAAAATTGGGCGAGCCATTATTCTTCTTCATTTGTTGACGAAGGGTAGGGATGGTTTCTAATATTTTACCTTGTTCATCATATACTTCAATATCGTCCTCATTTACTTGATTGGCTGGCAAAAACTCATAAATAGCTTTGGGTAGAATCCATTTGTTTTCTATAATCTTTTTAAGGAAAGCTTTTGCATCCTGGTATAAGGAGGTTGCAGCTTCACCTACGACAGCATCATCTAATAGGTCTGGAAATTTACCATGAAGTTCCCATGCTGAGAAGAAGGGTGTCCAGTCAATGTAGGGTATGAGTTGTTGTACATCTAGCTGTTTTACTTGGATACCTTTATCCTTGGGTAAAATAGGAGTGTAAAGGTTCCAATTGGTTGAAAACTTATTTTTTCGAGCCTCATCTAACGGTATGAATTTTCGAGGTTCTTTTCTGTTCTTGTACTGGATACATATTCCTTCATACTCTTCTTTAATTTGATTTATAAATATAGGTGCGGTTTCTGGATTAAGTAATAAACTAGCCACTGAGACAGAACGAGAAGCATCTTTTACATGAATAACAGGGGCACTATATTCTGGTGCTATTTTTAGAGCAGTATGAAGCTTAGTTGTAGTGGCTCCTCCTATCATTAAAGGAATTGTACATTGTGCTTTTTCTAATTCTTGAGCGACATGAATCATTTCGTCGAGTGAAGGCGTGATTAGTCCGCTTAAACCTATAATGTCTGCTTGTTCAGCTAAGGCCGTTTGAATTATATTTTCAGTGGGAACCATCACACCTAAATCTATGATATGATAATTATTACAGGCCAATACAACAGAAACAATATTTTTACCAATGTCGTGTACATCGCCTTTAACAGTAGCTAGTACAATTTTGGGCTTTGATGCATTTAGTTGATCTTGTGCCTTTAACTTTTCAATAAAAGGTAGGAGGTAAGTTACTGCTTGTTTCATTACTCTAGCAGATTTTACTACTTGAGGGAGGAACATTTTTCCATCTCCAAAAAGTTGACCTACTAAGTTCATAGCAATCATAAGATGCCCTTCAATTATTTGTATTGGGTGTTCTACAGATTGCCGAGCCTCCTCAACATCTTGTTCTATAAAAGTAGATATGCCTTTAATTAAAGCATGATTAATACGTTCTTGAAGACATCCTTCTCTCCATACTAAATTGGGCGTAGCTGTGTTTTCTACTTTCCCCTTTAGAGATTCTGCATATTGAAGTAAGGTCTCTGTAGCATTCTTCTTTCTGTTGAAAAATACATTTTCAATAAGTTCTAATAATCGAGGTTCTATTTCATTATATATTTCTAGAATAGTAGGGTTTAGTATGCCCATAGTTAACCCGTGTTTTATTCCATGATATAAGAAAATAGAGTGCATAGCTTCTCTTACTGTATTATTTCCTCGGAAAGAAAAAGACACATTGCTAATACCTCCACTAATGTTGGCAAAGGGAAGATTATTTTTTATCCATTTTGTACTCTTGAAAAAGTCTATAGCATTGTTTTTATGTTCTTCCATACCTGTTGCTACTGGAAATACATTTGGGTCGAAGATGATATCGGCTGCAGGAAAGTGTACTTTATGAACAAGTAAATTGTAAGAACGTTGGCAGATTTCTATTCGTCTTTCTAAAGAATCGGCTTGTCCATTTTCATCAAAAGCCATTACAACTACTGCAGCTCCATATTGTTTTATCTTCTGTGCATAAGTGATGAATTTTTTCTCTCCTTCTTTTAAACTAATAGAGTTAACCACTCCTTTTCCTTGTAAGCATTGTAAGCCTGCCTCTATAACTTCCCACTTTGAACTGTCAATCATAATAGGAATTCGTGCGATATCTGGCTCAGAGGCTATAAGGTTGAGAAACGTTGTCATTTCTTCTGTTCCGTTGAGTAACCCTTCATCCATATTTACATCTAGGATTTGTGCTCCTCCCTCTACTTGGTCCCGTGCTATTTCTAAAGCTTCTTCATAATTTTTATTCTGAATAAGTCGTAGAAATTTTTTAGAACCAGTGACATTCGTTCTTTCTCCTATGTTTACGAAGGTGATGTTGTCCGTATATCGAAAAGGCTCTAATCCCGAAAGTTTTAATATTTGCGCCTCCTCAGCTTGTTTAAAAAGGGGAGTCTGTTGGTTTTGTTTATCAACCAATAGAGCAATGCACTTAATATGTTTAGGAGTTGTCCCACAGCAACCTCCCACTATTCTTACTTGGGGGTTGTTAATAAAAGAAAGGATATCATTTCCCATCTGTTCTGGAGTCTGGTCATAGTGCCCAAACTCATTGGGTAGCCCTGCATTGGGATGAACAGAGAGAGGAATACGAACCTCTTTTCCTAACTGGATAAGATAGGGTATTAGTTGTTTTGCTCCTTGAGCACAATTGAGCCCAATGGAGAGTAATGGAATATGAGAAACGGATATGGCAAAAGCCTCAATGGTTTGTCCAGAAAGAATTCTTCCTGAAGCATCTGTAATAGTGCCCGACAGCATGATAGGAATAGATATGTTTCGCTCCTTATTGATGTCTGTTATCGCGAAAAGAGCAGCTTTAGCATTTAGAGTGTCAAAAACTGTTTCTACAAGTAGTAAGTCACAACCTCCATCTATTAACGCTTCGGCTTGCTGCTTATAGGCAACATATAAATCTTGGAATGATACAGCCCTGTAGCTCGGTCTATTAACATCTGGAGATAAATTCGCTGTTTTATTAGTTGGACCAAGAGTTCCAGCAACAAAACGGGGTTTGTTAGGGGTAAGTTGAGTATAGTGTTCTGCTGCCTTCTTTGCTAATTGTGCCGATTTAAAATTAAGCTCATATACATACTCACCAAGGTTATAATCATTTTGAGCAATTGTTGTGGATGAAAAAGTATTGGTTTCTATTATGTCTGCACCGACTTCTAAATAGGCTTCATGAATCGCTTGCACAGCTTGAGGCTGTGTAAGCGATAGAACATCATTATTACCTTTTAGAGGAATTGTTGAGTCTGTAAAGAGAGTACCTCTAAAATCCTTTTCAGAGAAAGAATAGGATTGGAGCATTGTACCCATAGCACCATCTAATACTAATATCTTTTCTTGAATTAAATTCCGAATAAGGTCAAAGTTAGAGTTCATTTCTATAAAAGTTTAAAGGCTTGTTTTAAATCATTTTTAAGGTCGGATATGTTTTCTAATCCTACAGAAAGTCGAATTAAATCAGGAGTAACTCCTGATTCGATTTGTTCTTTCACGCTAAGTTGTTCGTGTGTTGTTGAGGCTGGATGAATAATGAGCGATTTAGTATCTCCTATATTGGCAAGAAGAGCAAATAGTTTTGTATTGCTCACTACTGTTTTAGCAGCATCAAATCCTCCTTTAAGTCCGAAGGTTACCACGCCACTTTGTCCTCTAGGTAGATATTTTTGAGAAAGAGAGTTGTATGGACTTGATTTTAAGCCAGGGTAATTTACCCAAGCTACTTCATCTTGTACTTCTAACCATTTAGCAAGTTCTAAGGCATTTATACTATGCCCTATAATTCTTAGTGGGAGAGTCTCTAATCCTTGTATAATTTGAAAAGCATTAAAAGGACTAAGGGCAGCGCCTAAATCCCTTAACCCTTCTACTCTCACTTTAGCTATGAATGCCGAATTTCCTAATGCTTCATGATAGATTAGTCCATGATATCCAAGTGAAGGATTGGTAAATTCAGGGAACTTACCATTGCCCCAATTGAATGTTCCTGCATCTATGATAGCACCCCCAAGTGAGGTTCCATTCCCTGAAATATATTTTGTGAGAGAGTGTATAACAATATTAGCACCATACTCTATTGGTTTTAGGAGATAGGGAGTAGCAACTGTATTATCTACGATCAGCGGTATTTTTGCTTCTTGAGCAATGCGAGAAACTTCTTCTAGATCAATTATGTCTAGCTTAGGATTGCCCAGTGATTCCACGAATATAGCTTTGGTATTCTCTTGAATTGCCTCTTTGAAATTGTTAGGTTTTAGAGGATTCACAAAAGAGGTATTGATACCAAACCTTGGAAGAGTAACCTGTAGTAAGTTGTATGTTCCGCCATAGAGACTATTTGAAGATACAATATGATCACCTGCTTTTAGCAATGTAAGCAAGGCTGTGGAAATGGCTGAAGCTCCAGAAGCAGTAACTACAGCTCCGATACCTCCTTCAATAGCAGCTAGCCTTTGTTCTAGTACATCGTTGGTAGGGTTGTTTAGCCGTGTGTAGATATAAGTCGGAATTGAAAGGTTGAATGCACCTGCAGCATGATCTGCATTGTCAAAGACATACGATGTAGTTTGATAAATGGGAATAGCTTGGGTTCCCTCTGTTTTACTTGTGTTGTGCCCTGTATGTAAGGCTTGAGTTTCAAATTTGAGCTTGTTCATAATGTTTTGCTTTTAAAATTTTAGACATAAAAAAAGGAGCATCTGCTTTTCGCAAATGCTCCTTTACTCCTATATATTTAAAGAAATATAATTCTAATCCGTTAAGTTATGGGTATAAGCAAGCTTTGCGAAGTAAGAACTCCACATGAACATCATCATAGCTTGCATATTTGATAACTTATATCCCATACTTTTAGTATTCAATGGTGATAAATATATTACTTCTTTTTTAAAGAACAATAGTAAGAGTGTTAATTAACACATTAGGTACTCTATTAATATTATTGATTAATCTTCTTTTCTAGTCGCCTTATATCTGCCTTGTTTTTTCCTTGTACTCTTGATGCTACCGCCCATATAGCAGCAGGTAGCCAGCCTATTAAAGTGAACTGTAGAATGAGGCAAATAATACCCGAAACTATTTTTCCTCTTAAGAAAAAAGACAACCATGGAAGGAGTACAGCAATTAAAATCATAGAAATAATTATTAGTGAATTTAGAAGTCCAATTTAGTCATATTATTTGAGAACTAGCAGCAAAAGAAAGAGGTACTTGCTTGTTGTAAGTACCTCTTTCAAAATATAAGCTTTAATAAGTTATGCAATAGTTATATCCTTGTTGAGATATACATCTTGAATAGTATTCAATAATTCGACACCTTCATTCATAGGCTTTTGGAAGGCTTTTCGTCCACTAATTAAACCCATACCTCCAGCACGCTTATTAACAATAGCTGTTACAACTGCTTCGTGAAGGTCACTAGCTCCAGAAGATGCTCCACCAGAATTTATTAATCCTACTCTTCCCATATAACCATTTGCTACTTGATAGCGACATAGATCAATAGGATGATCACTAGTTAGTTTTGTGTACATTCTTTCGTCTGTCTTGCCAAAATGAATAGCCTTGAAACCTCCATTATTGCTAGGTAATTTTTGTTTAACAATATCAGCCTTAATGGTAACACCTAAATGGTTTGCTTGTCCTGTTAAGTCTGCTGCTGAATGATAATCTACACCATCTTTCTTGAAATCATTATTTCTTAAATAACACCATAAGATAGTAGCCATACCCAATTCATGAGCATAATCAAAGGCTTCAGCAACTTCAACAATCTGTCTCCTTGATTCTTCTGATCCAAAATAGATAGTAGCACCTACAGCAGTAGCACCCATATTCCAAGCATCTTCTACCGTTCCAAACATCACTTGGTTGTATGAGTTAGGGTAAGTAAGTAGCTCATTATGATTTAACTTCACGATGAATGGTATTTTATGTGCATATTTTCTTGCTACAGAAGACAAAACTCCAAAAGTTGAGGCTACACCATTACAGCCACCCTCTATTGCTAGCTTAACAATGTTTTCAGGATCAAAATAAAGAGGGTTAGGCGCAAATGAAGCTCCAGCTGTATGCTCAATGCCTTGGTCTACAGGAAGTATAGAAACATAACCTGTGCCTCCTAATCTTCCATGATTTAATAATCTTTGAAGACTGTTTAGTGTTGGTAAGTTTCTGTCTGAGTCTATCCAAATACGGTCTATCGTATCTGATCCAGGAAGGTGTAGGAGAGACTTATCAATGGTTTTACATTCGTGGTTTAAATAATAATCGGATTCTTTACCTAATAAATCAATAATGTTTTTCATATTTTATCTCTTTAAAATCATTATGTACTTAACACATTGATTCGCTATACAGTTTTGATTAGAGCTATAAATAAACCTTTTTAACTATTATGTAAGTTGTTGGTAATAAGAATATTATTTGGTGTTATTATTTATCTCTCTATATCTTAAATTTGTTTGGATTCATATCTTTTAATAAATGTACAGAGTAAGATAAATCCTAGTAATGCAAAAGGTACACCCAATAGTGCAGGATGTTGATAACTGTATCCTGCATCAATAACTAAACCTCCAGAATAAGCTCCGATAGCATTACCAAGATTAAAAGCCATTTGTACACTTGCAGCACCTAAGAGTTCACCGCCTTTGGAATATTGAATGAGTAAAACTTGTTGCGGACTAGATAAAGCAAATAGTCCAGCTGTGCATAACATCATGAGGAGTACTGATGCCCATGAAATAGGAGAGAAGAAAAATAGGGCAAGTAATATAAGACAAACTAGTCCTTGGACGGATGCTGCTACCCTTGCGGGTGTAAATCTATCAGATAATCGACCACTAATTAAATTGCCAATAACCATTCCGAAGCCAGAGAGCACCATTAAAAAAGTGATTGAATTGATGGGGAACCCTGAGACTTGAGTCAGCAAAGGATTAATATAGCTATACCAACAAAATATCCCTCCATTGCCCAGCATAGTTGCTCCTATCAAAAGCCAAGCTGCTGGAGATTTTAGAAAATGAAACTGACCTATAAATCCAGTGTCTTGTAGGCCCTCCACTTGTGGAACCCATTTCCAAATAGAATATAATATAACAATTCCCCATAGACTAACGAGTAAGAAGACGACTCTCCAGGACAGAGCTAAGCTAAGGCTTGTACCTAGAGGTACTCCAATTAAGTTTGCAAAAGTCATACCTGCAATCATAATAGATACTGCTTCCGATTTTTTACCTCTAGTAGCAAGTTTTGAAGCAATAATTGAGCCTACACCAAAATAGGCTCCATGGGGTAATCCTGATAAAAAACGTGCACCTAATAAAAAATGATAATTAGGAGCTAATGTTGCAGCTAAATTTCCAGCGATAATGATAGAGGCTAATATCAATATAATATTCTTGAGGGATTTTTTTCGAGCGAAAACTAGAATAGGAGCTCCTATACAAACGCCTAGTGCGTAGGCAGAAATAAGATGTCCAGCTTCTGTAATACTGATGTGTAAATCATTTGCAACATCTGAAAGGATTCCCATCATTACAAACTCCGAAATGCCTAATCCTAATGTCCCAAATGCCAGTGCTATTAAACTTTTTTTCATTATGATAATTATGAAGATGCAAAGTTAAATAAATATCAGAAAAGGAGTTGATATAGAATTAGATAATTCAATTATCATTCTTTTTCAATGTAGAGTTAGTCGCTGTTTGTACTAAGTCTTGTTGTTATCATGACACCGACATGAGTTTGCTTTGACACCGACATGTCATTACGATATCGGTGTTAGAATAATTTTTTATACGATTAAACTATTAGTTGAAATTCACTAAAATAGAATGTAGTATTATTTTAGTGGATAATATGAATTAAAAATAAAATAATATTTATATTAGTGATATGAGCAATAAAATAATATTTAGACCTAGTAAAATAGGTAAGAAACGATTAGTCGTAAGTGTAATAGGCTTTATAGTACTAGTAGCTATCTTTTTGTACAAATTCGTTTTCTGAAAAGTCGCTTTTTTATAAAGTTTGTAAGTTAAAACAAATGGTTTGGGTGATAAAAGATACGAAGAAGAGGCTTTAAATGAGTAGTAATGCTTTTAGTATTTAACAAAAAAGCAGTTACAAATGAATGTAACTGCTTGAAAATCAATTTGTCGGGGTGACTGGATTCGAACCAGCGACCTCGCGCCCCCCAGACGCGCACTCTAACCGGGCTGAGCCACACCCCGAATCTGTTTTATATGATGACTGCAAAATTAGTCCTTTCTTTGAATTAAGCAAAATATAGAAGGCCTATTTCAGTTAACAAATCCTTTATCTTAGCCGCTTATACTTAGAATCCTTGGATTTAGATTCCCATGAAATCTCTAAAAAAATCAAAGCTTTCATAAATGAGATCTTTATCCACTGTTTCATCTAGGGATACAACTCCTCTTTCTTTGAGTAGGGGTATGCTTATGATTCCAGAGCCTTTTGTGTTTTTTTTATCATGAAGTATATATTCATATAACTTATCGTATGATTTGCATGTAAATTCAAAAATACCATATCTATCTTTGATTAAGTCAATCAACTTTTTAAGCTCTTCTTTAGGAAAATTACACTGTCTATGGGCAATGTATAGTTCGCAAATTAATCCCCAAGCAACTGCATAACCATGTAAAATTGGTTTTTTACTGTGCATAGCAAAACTTTCAAAGGCATGACCGATAGTGTGTCCTAAGTTCAATATTTTTCTTACTCCTTGTTCATGAGGATCTTTGTTGACATAATATTTCTTTACGTTGATAGATTCTTGTACAAGGATGCCCAACTTATTTAAATCAGCATTCTTCTCAAATCTAAAATTAAGTAGTTCTTGATAGTTTGGGACATCAAAAATTAAGCCGTGTTTAAGCATTTCTGCATAGCCCGATAAATTGTTTTGTTTGTCAAGAGTTTTCAAAAACTGCATATTAATTAGCACTGCGTTGGCTTCATAAAAAGCCCCTACTTCATTTTTAAGACCGTTGAAGTTAATTCCTGTTTTTCCTCCTAAAGAGGCATCTACCATAGATAATAGAGTAGTAGGGATATTAATACAACGCATACCACGTTTAAATGTGGCTGCTGCAAAAGCGCCTAAATCGGATATCATTCCTCCGCCTATATTGATCAGTAACGATTTTCTTGATGCCCCGAAAGAACTCAGACTTTTCCATACAAACATAAGAGATTGGATACTTTTGTTCTCATCTCCTGCAGGAATTGTACTGATATTTGCTTCTCCTAATAGAGGGTGATCCTTGATAAGAGGATAGCAAGCCTCGTGTGTAGTAGAGTCTGTAAGAATAAATATTTTATCCGGCTTTAAAAGTTCTATTTCTTCTGTAAGACATTCATGAAGATGGTCAGTGATAATTATTTTTTGAGTTCCCATGATTTGTTTCTTTTTTGCTGAGTCAAATACAAAGATATACCTAATGGCTTTATTTGAAAAATAAAGTCATAAATTCTGATTTTAAAATGGACTTAATTTCTTTAATTGAATAATACAACATCATTTATGCTATCTTTGTTGCATAACATGAACATTTACTCTAATTATGAAAGCATTATTCCCGAAATTTTGTCGTAAAGCAGGCTATACCACTTTGGGTTTGGCAGTTGTATTTCCATTCATTGCGTGGAATTTAGAACTTCTAACGGATGATAACTTTTCAGTGTTTAAGGCTTCCATAAAATTGATTCTTATTGCAGGAGCTTTTCTTCTTCTTTTTGCTAAAAGGGGAGAAGAAAATAAAGAGATTGAGACCTATAGAGGACGTTCTATACTTTATGGATTGTTCCTTACATGGATCTATCTTTTTGCAGAAATGATGTATCACATAATTATTCAAGATATAAGTTATGTTGATAGCTCTTCTTTTCTTACTTTTTTAATTTTGAGTAATGTATGTTTTGAGTTTTTCACCATTCTCAAAAAATAAATTTATTCTAATTAAACCTTTTGTGATTATATGAGTCTTAATAAGTGAATCATTGACAAATATAACACAACCCCTTATTTATGAGTGTTTTTAAAAAAATAGGTTTACTTCTATCTTTGATGATATTTCCTATATCCTTATTTGGACAAGGAAACAAAGTGGAAATATATGGACAAATCTTTGATAAAGAAATGAATGAAGGCGTTGAGAGTGCTTCAGTACAATTGCTTTCTCTTCCAGATAGTACTTTTGTAAAAGGAGTTTCTTCAGGCATAAATGGTCAGTTTTCTTTATCAGGATTGACAAGTAAAAACTATATTCTTAAAGTTTCTTTTATTGGATATAAGACATTGTTATATCCTGTTTCCCAAAAGAGCTTGAAGCAGAAAACGAATATAGGAAAACTTGAATTATTGACAGATGCTATTTTTTTAGAAGGAACAGTTGTTACAGCAGAGGTACCAAAGGTTACCGTAGCAGAAGATACTCTAGTATTTAACAGTGCTGCTTATCGAGTGCCACAAAATGCAATGCTTGAAGAATTAGTAAAGAAACTACCAGGAGCTCAGGTTGATACAGATGGTAAAATTACGATAAATGGGAAAGAGATATCAAAAATCATGATTGATGGGAAAGAATTCTTTGCTAAAGATCCTGACATAGCAATGAAAAATTTACCTGTAGATGTAATTGAAAAACTGAAGACTTATGATAAAAAAAGTGATCAATCTAGAATTACTGGAATCGACGATGGAAAAGAGGTGACAGTATTAGATATTAGTGTAAAAGATGGTGCAAATAAAGGCTGGTTTGGTAATGCTGATGTTGGTGTAGGTAATCATAATAGACATACCTTAAAAGGGATGTTAAATCGTTTTTCAGATGGTGATCAACTATCAGGGTTTTTAAATCTAAATAATGTAAGAGATGCATCTGTTGGAGGGGGAAGAAGATGGTCACGGAATAACGGAATTGAAGATAATAAGTCGGGAGGGCTAAACTTTAGTTTGGAACGTCCCAAAATTGATGCTGGAGGAAACGTGAATTACTCAGATACTGAACGTGATTTGCAATCTAAATATACATCTGAAACCTTCTTGCAAGAGAATTCATCCTTTTCTAAAGGTTTTAATAATAGTATTAATGATAGTAAATCAATTAATAGTGACTTCAGAGTAGAGTGGAAACCTGATTCTTTAACAAATATATTAATTCTTCCTTGGTTTAATTATTCTCGCACTAATAGGTTATCCAATGGGGAGAGCCTCACAGGGGATATTGACGATTTTGATAATTGGGAAGATATGATAAACAATGGATTAGCAATAAATAAAAGTGTTGACAATTCATTCAGTAAAGGAAATAACTTAGGCTTTGGTACCTCTTTCTTTATCAATAGAAAGCTAAACACAAAAGGTCGAAATATAGCTTTAGATGTTGATTATTCTTTTGGCAATAGTGATGATAATGGAGGGAACTACTCTTTGATAGAGTACTTTAAGAAAGGAGAAAAGACTGAGCGCGATCTTATTACAAAGAATGATAATAATAATTATAGCTATCGTGTTAAATTAATGTATTCTGAACCCATCTTCAAAAATCGTTTTTTACAGTTTGGATACAGCTATAACAAGTCGTATAACAAAACTGATAGAAAGAGCTATAATTTAGATGGATATGTGGAGGGCGATAATTTGGAAGATTTCTTAGACTCTGAACTAAGTAAACTTGCACGTAATTATTATGACAACCATGATATTAGCTTGAATTTAAATACGATTCGTGAAAAATACAGATACAATATAGGGGTGTCTGTTCAGCCACAACGAAATAAAATGGAGTACACACAGGGGGAGCAAGAAATTGATACTACTCGTACTGTAGTGAATTTTACGCCAACTTTTGATTTTCGCTATCAGTTTCATAAGCAGAGTTTTATGAGAATAATGTATAGAGGTAATACGAGTCAGCCCAATATGATGGACTTGTTGCCAATAAGAGATATAACTAATCCATTAAACATCCGTGAAGGTAATCCAGGATTGAAACCTTCCTATACAAACTTCTTTATGATGTTTTATAACTCTTATTTTGCTAAGACTCAAAGAAGTTTGTCTGCTCATGTATTTTTTCAAAATGTGTTAAACAGTGTGAGTTCAAAAGTTATATATGACCCCGAAACTGGGGGTAAAGTTACTAGACCAGAGAATATTAATGGTAATTGGAATACAAGAGCTATGGTAAACTTTACTACTCCTTTTAAGAATAAGAAATTTACATTTACTACTTTTTCAAGATTTAATTTTAATAATATCGCGGGTTATCTTTCTTTAGATCCTAATAGTGAAGCTGAAAAGAATAAAACTAAAAATTTAAGATTAGGAGAATCGTTAAATCTAAACTTTAGAAATGATTGGTTCGAAGCGGGTATTGATGGTTCTGTGAACTACTCAAAGGTTAGCAATACTATGCAGCCTCAGAGTAATAGAGAGACATTTGATTACAGTTTAGGATTAAACTCTAATATTAGATTTCCTTGGGATATAAACTTTTCTACAGATGGTTCTTATACTATCAAAAAGGGTTATAGCCAAGGAATGGATCGTAATGAGTTTATATGGAATGTTCAGCTGTCCAAAGACTTCTTGAAAGCTAAACAAGCTACAATAAGTATTCAATTTTTTGATATATTGAAACAAAGGAGTAATTTATCTCGTTCTATATCAGCAAGTATGCGCCAAGATACTGAGTATAATGAAATAACCAACTTCTTCATGGTGCATTTTGTTTATAAGTTAAATACTTTTGGAGGTAATGATAAAAAAGATATGCGTCGAAGAAGAGGGCCAGGAGGAAGTCGCCGTATGCATCGCATGTACTAGAAATAGCCTTAATAAGCATTTGTTCGGTTTGTTGCATGTCCTTTTTTATCTACATTTGTTAATATTGCGTGTAGATATATGATAGATCTAGGATTTTCATTAGCCGGATTGGCTGGTACTTTGTTTAAAATACTCTATTTTGCTGTTGTTTTTGGGACTATTATCATTGTTATTTTAGATAATAGAAATCCTTTAAAGACCATAGCTTGGTTGATGGTGCTTATATTTGTTCCTTTTATAGGGCTAATAATCTATTTTTTCTTTGGACAAGATCAACGTAGAGAGCGTATCATTAGTAAAAAGAGTTATGGAAATCTTTTGCAGAAACCTCGTGCTGAATATCAAGCTCAAGAAGCTGTGCAGCTACCTCCAAACTATAATTCACTCATTTCTTTATTTAGACGAACTAATCAAGCTTTTCCTTACGATGGGAATGATGTGACATTATTTACTGATGGTTATCAAAAGTACTCTACTCTAATTAAGGAGCTTTATAAAGCAAAAGATCATATTCATATTAACTATTATATTTTCGAGAATGACGAGTTGGGGCATCTTATTCGCGATGTTTTGATAGATAAAGCCAAAGAAGGTGTTACTATTCGTGTTATTTATGATGACGTGGGCTGTTGGAGTGTTCCTAATAGGTTTTTTGATGAAATGCGCTATGTTGGTATTGAAGTTAGAGCTTTTTTAAAAGTTCGTTTCCCTTTGTTTACTAGTAAAGTGAATTATCGTAACCACAGAAAGATAATTGTTATTGATGGTGTGGTAGGTTTTGTTGGCGGAATTAATATTGCTAGTAGATATCTCAAAGGAGTAGAGTGGGGGCAATGGAGAGATTCTCATATTATGATCAAAGGAAAGGCTGTTCATGGACTTCAAACCGCTTTTTTAGTGGATTGGTATTTTGTTGATCATACTTTACTATCCTCTGATCGATTTTTTCCTCGCATAGAATCTTGTGGAGAATCTCTATGTCAGATTGTGACTAGTGAACCAATTGGGCCATGGAGAGATATTATGCAAGGCATTGTTTTAGCTATTGGTCAGTCTCGTGAATACTTTTATATCCAGACTCCCTATTTTTTGCCTACAGAGCCTGTTCAAACGGCATTGAAGACAGCTGCGCTTGCTGGTATAGATGTGCGTATTATGTTGCCAGATAAAGCGGATAGCAAATTAACACATTTAGGGTCTCGATCTTATATCGAGGACATGCTGAAAGCGGGTGTTCATATTTACCTTTACAAAGATGGCTTTATACATGCGAAGACAATGGTTTCGGATGATTGCTTTTCTAGTGTAGGAACTACAAATATTGATTTTAGAAGTTTCGAACACAACTTTGAAGTAAATGCTTTTATGTATGATAAAACGAGTGCTCTGAAGCTAAAACAAGCTTTTTTAAAAGACCAACATGTTTGTGAGGAAGTATTTTATAAGAATTGGGTTAAACGGCCAATAAGAGTAAGGGTACTAGAATCTGCAGTAAGAGTCCTTTCCCCTTTATTATAGACATCTATTTCTGTCTAAAGAACGAGAAATTTACACTTCCGTAGATACGTTGCTCTAGGAATAAAGGGTGTTCTTTGTAAGAGTGATCTTTTCCATGTTCAAAAACTAGAATACCTCCTTCTTCTAGGATTTCTGCATCAAATATTTTTTGAGGTATGGTTTCCATTTCTTTGAGTGCATAAGGAGGATCGGCAAAAATAAAATTAAATTTTTGATGAGTCTTACTAATAAACTTGAAAGCATCTGCACGAACAGGAATACAGACATCTGTTCCAACCTCTTTCATGATCTTTTTTATAAAGGAAAAGTGTGCTGAATCTTTTTCAACACTCACAACTTGTTCACATCCTCTTGAAACTAACTCTATACTAATACTTCCTGTTCCTGCAAAAAGATCAAGAGCAATTATATTGCCTTCTTCAAAATCAATATAATTATTGATTAAAACATTAAATAGGTTTTCCTTCGCAAAATCAGTAGTTGGTCTTGCTTTGAATGTTTTGGGTACAGTGAACATTCTTCTTTTATATTTTCCGCTTATAACTCGCATAAATTCATTGCTTTTAAATCTAAATATTCTGAAGGGTTGAGTACTGAAACATTGGCAATATATTTTTT
>NZ_DYYK01000015.1:0-72436 GCF_020741705.1 Bacteroides coprosuis | reverse complement strand
AGTTGAAATAATAAAATAAAGAGAGAGTTTTAAACTGCTTTAATATTAGCATCTCTCTCTTTTAAATTAAATTAATTCATTTGTAATGAAAGGTGCAAAAAAAACATTATCCTTTAAATTTGTATGGGGTTTGCTAATGACGGCTACTTATCTACTGATATCTTATTTATTAGTGTTTTCACCTCTATATATTGGAAGGAGTGCTATTCCCGGACCTGTGAGAATAGTATTGGCTATCATATTTACTGTGTACGGAATTTATCGAGGATATAGGCTGTGGAGTCAGCGCTAAAGTCATTTTCTATAAACCTTTAATATTATTTGATATGAGAAAAGTGAAATTTTTATTGCTATCATTGGTTGTGTTGATCAGCTTTACCTCGTGTAAGAACCAGCGCAAAGTATCAAGAACTGATACTCCAACATCTGGAATTGTTGAAATAGCAGTAGATGAGAGCTTTGCTCCAATCATAGATGAGCAGATTGGCGTATTTGAATCATTATACGAGAAGTCGTCAATCATTCCTATTTACACGAATGATGTAAATGTGTATGATCTTTTGATGAAAGATAGCGTACGTTTGGTTTTAGGAACCCGTGAATTGACTCAGAATGAAATTTCAAGAGTAGAAGCAAAGAAACAAAGGCTAAGAGTATTAAAAGTTGCTGTTGATGGAGTTGCATTAATTATTCATAAAGATAATCCAGATTCTTTGTTGACACTAAGCCAAGTTCAAAAAGTCATCACTGGTAAAATTGAATCATGGAAGGAGATTAACGCTAATTCTCCATTAAATGAAATATCAGTCCTATTTGATACTCCTAATTCAAGTACGGTTCGTTTCTTACGAGATTCAGTTTGTAATAATGAGCCAATGGGCTCAAATGTTAAAGCTATTTCTGCTGATATTGAATCTGTTGATATTAGTCAAGTTAAATCAAATCGTATGGTTATAGAATATGTTGCATCTCATCCCAATGCTATAGGGGTACTAGGGGTTGGTTGGTTAAACAATCCTTCCGATCAAAGTAATTTGAGTTTTATTGATGAGGTTACTGTTGTAGGTATAAGTAGAAGAGATGTTGCCACATCTTCTAATAGTTATAAACCCTATCAGTATCAAATGGCATTAGAAATTGCACACAGATATTCGCCTTTAGAAAATTTAGAATCTGGATATCCTTTGACAAGAGATATTTATATAATGAGTACAGATGCTATTGGTGGTCTTACAACTGGCTTATACAATTTTATAGCTAGTGATAGAGGGCAACGGATAATCTTGAAATCGGGATTGTTGCCAGCAAACAGACCTATCCGACTTATTAATATTTCAGAATCGATGGATTAATTAATGAATAAAGAACGAGTAGTACTTACTTATAAAAAGATTAAAAATGAAAACAAGATATTTTATCTGCTCTCTTGTGAGCTTATTGGTTTGTGCAACATCTTTTGCACAAAACCACTCTGGTATTGAGCTTTTCAATTTAGGAGAACTTACAACAGCCAAACAACTTTTTGAAGGATCAAAAGGTGTATCTCCAGATATTTCATATTATTATTTGGGTGAGATTGCCTTGAAAGAAGGAAAAAATAGTGAAGCATTAGAATACTTTAATAAAGGTATTAATGCAGATTCAGATGCTGTATTTTGCTCTATTGGCAAAGTGAAGATAGAACAAAAAGCATCACCTAAAGAGTTAAGTAAAGAATTAAAGAATATCCAAAAGAAAAACAAAAAAGATATTGCGGTTTTAGTGCAAATAGCTAAAGCTTACTGGGATGTAGATATGATTGCTGATGCAGAAAGCACTTTGTCTGCAGCAAGAAGTATAGATAAAAATTCTGCTTTACCTTATTTGTTAGGAGGAGATATCTTGTTGAAAAAAGGGAATATAGGAGAGGCTGCTTCACAATATGAACAAGCTTATACTTTTGATCCTAGTTGTGTAGTAGCATATATTAAGAATGCATTAGTTTATGAAACGACTAATTCTACAACGTCTATAAATACTTTGAAAAGTGGCTTAGAAGCCAATCCTAATAACACATTAATAAACAAATATCTTGCTGATATTTATTACCACCATGGTTTCTATCAACAAGCAATAGATGCTTATAATCTATTTTTCCAAAGTAATAATCAGTCTTTAGCTGATTTGAAAAATTATGCTGCATCTTTCTATTTTACAGATAATTACGAAAAAGCTCTCGAAATAATTCAAGAAGTTTTAGCTGTAGATCCCAATAATCGAGTGATGAATCGATTATTAATGTATACCTTTGACAAGCAGAAAAAATTTGACAAGGCCTTAGATGCCAGTGAAAAATTATTTGCACTCTCTCCTGATGATACACAAACACCATTATTGGCGAATGATTATATTGTGTATGGAGATATTTTGAGAGAAAATGGAGATTTAGACAAAGCCATTGTTCAATATGACAAAGCAATAGCTCTGGATACTGAAAAGCTAGATGTCTTAAAAGATATAGCAGGAAAACTAGTAAATGCGAATCGATTTGTTGAAGCAGGTAAGCTATACGATAGATATATTGAGCTAGCTAAAGAAACTGAATCTTCTGATTATTTATTAATGGGTATTGCTTATTACCAAGCAGCTGTGAAAGCTTCGAAAGATGAAATTGAAAAAGACCAGACTAAACTAGTGGAATATACCACAAAGGCAGAAGCAGCATTTAGTATGGTTATTGACTTAGTTCCTGATAGTTATCAAGGCTATTATTGGAGAGCCAATGTGAAAACTTTGCTTGATGCTGACTTGTCTAAAGGTTTAGCAAACGACGACTACTTAAAAATGATAGAAGTAATTAAGAGTAATGACTTAGATTCAAATATTAATAAACTTGTTGAAGGATATAGATATTTGTCTATTTATTATCTGTATCAATTTGATTCAAATAAAAAAGATAGTGATAAACAATCTGCTAAGAAATATGCAGAACAAGTACTAGAGCTTAACTCTAACGATGATACAGCTCAGAAAATACTTGAAGTTCTATCTAATTAAATATGAGTAAGATACAATTTAATTGAGGTTCTCTTAATTAAGTCTTATATTATAGAAAATAGTTAATTAAACAGTAAAAAATGGATTTTATACTATTAATAGCGGTAATCATTACCGCTATATTACTAGCTGCTTTAGCCCTTAAAACAGCCCGTTTACTTTCTCCGAGGTCTTATAATCCACAGAAAAGTGAAGCTTATGAATGTGGTATTCCTACGAGAGGTACAAGTTGGATGCAGTTTAAAGTGGGATATTACTTATATGCCATCCTTTTCTTGGTTTTTGATGTAGAAACAGTGTTCCTCTTTCCTTGGGCTGTCGTTTCTAAAGAATTAGGAATGATGGGGTTAATTAGCTTTTTATTTTTCTTGCTTATTTTAGTTTTAGGCCTTGCTTACGCATGGAAGAAAGGAGTTCTTGAATGGAAATAAAGAAACAAAATAAAAAGATACCCAAGATTAAATCCATGGCTTACGATGAGTTTAAAAACAACGATTATTTAGAAAATATGGTTGAAGAACTCCGCTCTAATGGAACAAATGTAGTTGTCGGAGTTCTTGACGATGTTGTCAATTGGGGTAGAAGTAATTCACTATGGCCATTAACTTTTGCTACGAGTTGCTGTGGTATTGAGTTTATGGCTATTGGTGCTGCTCGTCACGATTTTGCTCGTTTTGGTTTTGAAGTAGCACGACCTAGTCCACGTCAGGCAGATTTTATTATGGTAGCGGGTACCATTACCGATAAAATGGCTCCTGTCTTGAAGAGACTTTATGATCAGATGGCAGATCCAAAGTATGTTATAGCATGTGGTGCTTGTACTATTACTGGTGGACCATTTAAAAACTCATATCACGTGGTTAAAGGTATAGATAAGATATTACCTGTTGATGTGTTTATTCCTGGTTGTCCTCCACGTCCCGAAGCTATGATTTATGGTCTTATGCAACTTCAGCGTAAAGTGAAGTTGGAACGCTTTATTGGTGGAGTGAATAAGAAAGAGTTAACCATTAAAGAATATGAAGAAAAACTGAAAGAAGATTCATCTGAAAAAAATAATTATTGAAAATGAGTGTTCAAGCTAGACTAACCCAAAAATTCCCTTCTGCTATTATTGAGGAGAAACCAGACAGACTAATTGTTAAAATAGACTCTGATATATTTAGAGAGATGGCAGAATTCCTCTATAAAGAAGACCTTCATTTCGACTACATGAGAAACCTCACAGGTATTGATTTTGGTGAAGAGGGTTTTGGAGTGATTTATCATTTGGAATCTACTGCAAATAAATATCAAGTAGAATTAAGAGCTGTAATATCAAATCGTGAGCAACCTTATATCCATACAGTTGCTGATTTGTGGAAGATAGCTTCTGTCTATGAACGTGAAGCCTATGATTTCTACGGTATCATTTTTCTAAATCACCCAGATATGCGCAGACTTTTTCTTCGTAATGAATGGAAAGGTTATCCTCTACGCAAAGATTACGAGCATATTGAAGAGTTGGATATGACCAATGAAGGCAATGAAGATTTTACTGTGTCTTGGTCTTTAAATGATGAAGGAAAGTTAGTCCCTAATCAACGTGTGCTTTTTGAACCAGATGAATATGTTGTTAATATAGGACCGCAACATCCTGCAACTCATGGTGTACTACGTTTTCGTACGTCTTTAGATGGTGAGTTCATCAATAAGATAGATATTCATTGTGGTTATATTCATAGAGGCATTGAAAAGTTATGTGAAGGGCTGACTTACCAACAAACTATTGGCTATATGGATCGTCTTGATTATTTAGCTGCATTGCAAAGTCGTCATGCACTTTGTATGTGTGTAGAAAAAGCGATAGATCTTCAAGTCTCAGATCGAGTTCTGTATATTAGAACTATAATGGATGAACTCCAGAGAATTAACTCACACCTCCTTTTCTTTTCTACACTATGCATGGACTTAGGTGCTTTAACTGCTTTCTTCTATGGGTTTAGAGATAGAGAAAAAGTACTTGATATCCTAGAAGAAACTACAGGTGGTAGATTAATACTACATTATAATATCATTGGAGGTGTTGAAAACGATATTCATCCAGATTTTGTGCGTAAAGTAAAAGAACTTCTTGAGTATCTTCCTAAAGTATTAGTAGAATATAAAAAAGTTTTCACTGATAATGTTATTGCTCGCAATCGAATGATTGGCGTGGGAGTGCTTACCCATGAAGATGCTATTTCTTTTGGTGCAACTGGTCCTGTGGGTAGAGCTTCAAATTGGGCTTGTGATGTTCGTAAACGTATTCCTTATGGTGTTTATGATCAAGTTGATTTTAAGGAAGTTGTTCGACCAGAAGGAGATTCTTATGCAAGGTATTTAGTCCGCATGGAAGAGATTGAAGAAAGTATGCGAATTATTGCTGCTTTGATCGATAATATACCAGAGGGAACTACACGAGAAAAAACAAAACCCATCATCAGAATACCTGAAGGTAGTTACTATGCTTCTGTTGAGGCTAGTAGAGGTGAGTTTGGTGTCTTTATTGAGAGCAAGGGTGATAAAAATCCATATAGAATGAAGTTTAGAAGTACAGGGTTACCGCTTGTTGCTTGTGTAGATACAATAGCGAGAGGTGCTAAGATTGCCGACTTGATTGCTATTGGGGGTACACTCGATTATGTTGTGCCTGATATAGATAGATAACAATCTGATATTAATTAAAAATATACAAACAAGAATATTTATGTTTGACTTTGGAATTATTACGAGTAGTATTCACGATTGGCTCTCTGGGTTTTTATCTCAAGGATTAGCGCTATTTGTAGAATGTGTTTTAGTGGGTGTATGTATTTTAGCTTTATATGCTATTATAGCTATAATAATGATTTATATGGAGCGTAAAGTATGTGCCTTTTTTCAATGCAGATTTGGACCTAATCGTGTAGGTCCATGGGGTATATTCCAACTTTTTGCCGATGTATTGAAAATGTTAACAAAGGAGATTATTATTATAAAGCACTCCGATAAGTTTTTATATAATTTAGCTCCCTATATAGTGGTAGTAGGTTCTGTCCTTGCTTTTGCTTGCTTACCTATCAGCCAAGGTTTGGAAATTTTAGACTTTAATATTGGGGTATTCTTCTTCTTAGCTGTATCCTCAATAGGAGTCATAGGCATTCTTTTAGCTGGTTGGGGAAGTAATAATAAATTTTCATTAATTGCAGCGATGAGGAGTGGGGCTCAGATGATTAGCTATGAGTTGTCTATAGGTCTGTCTGCATTGACTATAGTTGCATTGACTGGTACAATGCAAATAAGTGAAATTGTAGCACAACAAGCAAATGGCTGGTTTTTGTTCAAAGGGCATCTACCTGCTTTAATCGCTTTTGTGATATATCTTATTGCTGCAAACGCAGAAGTAAACCGTGGTCCATTCGATTTACCTGAAGCTGAGTCTGAATTAACAGCGGGTTTCCATACTGAATATTCAGGTATGCACTTTGGATTATTTTATGTTGCAGAATTTGTCAACCTTTTTATCGTATCTGGTTTTGCTGCTACTGTATTCTTAGGTGGCTGGATGCCTTTCCATGTTTCTGGTTTAAACGGCTTTAATGCCATAATGGATGTCATTCCTGGTTTTATCTGGTTCTTTGGTAAGACTTTCTTTTTAGTGTGGGTATTGATGTGGATAAAATGGACTTTCCCACGTTTACGTGTTGATCAAATATTACAACTTGAGTGGAAATATTTAGTGCCGATAGGTTTAGTAAACCTATTAGTAATGGCTCTCTGTGTAACTTTTGGCTGGCATTTTTAATCGTAAACTGATAAAATAATGAATAGAGAAATGGGAAATAAAAAATCATATATACAGAAAATTATATCAGCTATAAGCTCTCTCACAACAGGAATGAGGGTTACATTGAAAGAGTTCTTTACTCCTAAAGTAACACAATGTTATCCTGAAAATAGAGAAACCTTAGTTATTCCCGAAAGATTTCGTGGAACATTAGAGATGCCTCACGATGAAGATGGTAATAATAAGTGCATTGCTTGTGGGTTATGCCAGAATGCTTGTCCTAATGGAACAATTGAGGTAATATCAGAAATGGTTGTTGATGAGGAAACAGGAAAGAAGAAAAAGAAACTTGTAGATTATAAATACAACCTAGGTTCATGCATGTATTGCAATTTATGTGTAGATGTGTGTCCTACCAAGGCTATTCGCTTTAATAACAAATTTGAACATGCTGTGTTCGATAAAACCGTATTAGAGTTGAAGCTGAATAAAAAGAATTGAATTGTAGAGAGGATATCAACTTAATACAAAATAAAATATAGTAATATAAAATACATTCATTATGAATATTACATTCGAAGCTGTAGTATTTGCTGTTTTGGCATTGATTATTGTTGTTTTCTCAGTACTAACTGTAACAACAAGTCGTATTTTGCGTTCGGCAACCTATCTGCTTTTTGTTTTGCTTGGAACTGCGGGAATCTACTTCCAGCTTAACTACTCTTTTCTTGGGGCTGTTCAGTTAATGGTTTATGCAGGAGGAATAACAGTCTTATATGTTTTTGCAATACTCCTAACATCTAGTAAGGGTATGAACGACCGTGCAGAAAAATTACCTAAGTCTAAATTTTGGGTTGGTGCTATTACTGCAGTAGTTTCTTTTCTAGTATGTGCCTTTTTGATTCTAAAAAACGTATTTAAAGAAGCGATGTTCAACGATGTTGAAGTGGGAATGAATCAGATAGGTAAAACCATGTTGGGAACAGAAAAATTTCAATATCTCATTCCTTTTGAATTAATGGGGGTGCTATTGCTAGCTTGTGTAATTGGTGCTATTGTAATAGCTAGAAAGAGATAATTAATAAAGTATTTAAAAGATAAAAGATATATAGGTTATGGTACCGATGCAATATTATTTACTCGTTTCAGCTTTTATGTTGTTTGCGGGGATTTTTGGTTTCTTTATTCGTCGAAACTTACTGACTATTCTAATATCAGTTGAGTTAATATTGAATGCTGTAGATATAAACTTTGCAGTGTTTAATCGATTTCTATACCCAGAAAACTTAGAAGGGATGTTTTTTGCCATCTTTTCAATAGGGCTATCTGCTGTAGAATCTGCTGTAGCAATTGCTATTATTATTACAGTGTACCGAAACTTAAATAATATTCAGGTTGGAAATCTGAATAAACTAAAAGACTAAGATTTGATATGGAAAAGTATTCAACATTATCACTGCTAATTTTGCCTCTTTTCACTTTTGTTTTCTTGGGACTTTTAGGAAATAAAATTAAGCCTAAAGTTTCGGGATTGATAGGTTCATGTATGTTGGGGGTAACTACCTTATTTGCTTACTACATTGCTTACAGCTATTTCATTGGTGGAACAATAAGTCAAGGTATACAATTTGACTTTGTTTGGCTTCCATTTACAGATACTCTAACCTTTAATATGGGAGTTTTGTTGGACCCAATATCTGTAATGATGCTTGTCGTAATCACTACGGTATCACTTATGGTTCATATATACTCCATGGGATATATGAAAGGCGAAAAAGGCTTTCAACGTTATTATGCATTCCTTTCGCTTTTTACAATGTCTATGTTGGGGCTAGTAATTGCTACAAATATTTTCCAGATGTACCTTTTCTGGGAACTTGTAGGAGTGTCAAGTTATTTGTTAATCGGGTTTTATTATACTAAGCCCTCAGCTATTGCAGCAGCGAAGAAAGCATTTATTGTAACTCGCTTTGCTGACTTAGGTTTTCTAATTGGTATTTTAGTCTATGGTTTCTATGTGGGCTCTTTCTCGTTTGATTTTGCTCCTCATATGAAAGCAATTGCAGCTGCTGGAACTATGATTCCTTTGGCATTGGGACTGATGATAATTGGTGGTGCAGGTAAGAGTGCCATGTTCCCTCTTCATATTTGGCTGCCCGATGCAATGGAAGGTCCAACACCTGTCAGTGCTTTAATTCATGCCGCCACAATGGTAGTTGCTGGTGTTTATTTAATTGCACGTCTATTCCCTCTATTTATTGGCTTTGCACCTGAAGTTTTGCACTTTGCTGGATATGTAGGAGCCTTTACAGCTTTATTTGCAGCTGTAATAGCTTGTGTTCAGACTGATATTAAGCGTGTACTTGCATTTTCTACAATCTCTCAGATCGGATTTATGATAGTTGCTTTAGGAGTTTGTACTTCTATGGATCCTCATGCAGGAGGTTTAGGTTATATGGCTTCTATGTTTCATCTGTTTACTCATGCCATGTTTAAAGCTACTTTATTCTTGGGTGCTGGAGCAATCATACATGCTGTACATTCTAATGAAATGAAAGATATGGGAAGCTTACGGAAGCATATGCCAATTACTCACATAACTTTCCTTATTGCTTGTTTAGCAATAGCAGGTATCTGGCCATTTAGTGGTTTCTTCTCAAAAGATGAGATTCTGGCTGCAACCTTTATGTTTAGCCCTTTGATGGGATATTTGATGACATTCGTTGCAGGTCTAACAGCTTTCTATATGTTCAGGTTATACTATAACATATTCTGGGGTAAAGCATACGAAACAAAAACTGATGCAGAAGGTCATGCTCATGTACCTCATGAATCACCTTCGTCTATGATAATTCCTCTTATTATTCTAACTCTTATTACTTGTATAGCTGGCTTTATGCCTTTTGGTAAATATATCAGTAGTGATGGAACTCCTTATATCATTCATATAGACGCACAAGTTGCTACAACAAGTTTGATAGTAGCTGTTATTGCTATTATTATAGCAACATTTATGTATAGAAAAAGCGATCGAAAAGTTGCTAATCAATTGGAACGTCAATTTAAAGGATTACACAAAGCTGCAACACATCGTTTTTATATTGATGAGGTTTATCAATTTATTACTCATAAGGTAATTTTTGGATGTATTTCTAAACCCATTGCATGGTTTGATAAGCATGTCATAGATGCATTCTTTGACTCTCTTGCTTGGATAACTAATCAAGTGTCATTTAAAATAAGAGGATTGCAAAGTGGCAATGTACAGAGTTATGCTGTTGTCTTTTTATGGGGTGCAATTGTCATCTTTGTAGCTTTACTATTTACCTATTTTGGAATAGTTTGGCTTGCCTAAAATAATTAATGAAAAAGAAAAAATAATTAGATATGAATTTTTTGTCAATATTTGTTCTGATTCCACTCCTCATGTTACTAGCCCTATGGATATCTAGGAACATGAAACAAATACATACAGTTATGGTAGTAGGTTCATCTTTACTTATTGCTATGTCTGTAACACTAACATATATGTATCTTCAAGCAAGGGCTGCGGGAGATACTTCTCAAATGTTGTTTACTCAGAGTATAGAGTGGTACAAACCATTAAATATTTGCTATGCAGTAGGGGTCGATGGCATATCAGTAGTAATGTTATTGCTTGCATCAGTTATCGTTTTTACGGGAGTGTTTGCTTCTTGGAAGATGAAAGAACAGACCAAAGAATACTTCTTATGGTACACTTTACTAAGTATGGGTGTATTTGGCTTTTTTATTAGCATAGATCTCTTTACAATGTTTATGTTTTATGAAATCGCTTTAATCCCTATGTATTTGCTAATAGGCGTATGGGGTACAGGAAAAAAAGAGTATTCAGCTATGAAACTAACTCTGATGTTGATGGGAGCATCTGCGTTTTTGCTCTTTGGAATTTTAGGGATATACTTTGGCGCAGGAGCTACTAGTATGAACTTGTTAGAAATAGGAGGCCTTCATATCCCTATAGAAATGCAAAGAATTTTCTTCCCAATGACGTTCTTGGGTTTTGGAGTACTAGGTGCTTTATTCCCATTCCATACATGGAGCCCTGATGGTCATGCTTCGGCGCCAACAGCTGTCTCTATGCTTCATGCTGGAGTATTGATGAAATTAGGAGGATATGGATGTTTCCGTGTAGCCATGTATTTAATGCCCGAAGCTGCTCAAGAACTATCATGGATATTCTTGATATTGACAGGAATTAGTGTCGTTTATGGAGCATTCTCTGCTTGTGTACAAACCGATTTGAAGTATATCAATGCTTACTCTTCAGTATCGCATTGTGGATTAGTATTATTTGCTATTCTTATGATGACACAGACAGCTGCTACTGGAGCCGTTCTTCAAATGTTATCTCATGGGTTAATCACAGCTTTATTTTTTGCCCTGATTGGTATGATTTATGGTCGTACTCATACTCGAGATGTCAGAGAGTTAAGAGGACTTATGAAAATCATGCCATTCCTTTCTGTTTGTTATGTGATAGCAGGTTTGGCAAACTTAGGATTACCTGGATTTAGTGGATTTGTAGCTGAAATGACCATTTTTGTGGGTTCATTTGAAAATACAGATACTTTCCATAGAGTCTTTACTATTCTAGCTACAAGTTCTATTGTAATTACTGCTGTATATATATTACGCCTAATTGGCCGATCTATTTATGGAGAAGTAGAAAACAAATCTTTTCTTACTCTTACAGATGCTAGTTGGGATGAAAAATTAAGTGTAATTGTACTCATTATTTGTATTGTAGGAGTAGGATCTTTCCCATTCTTCTTCTCCAATATTATTAGTGAAAGTGCATCTACTTTTCTTGTACAGTTAATAAATTAATAAATAAAAGATAGAAAAAGATATGGACTATACTCAATTACTACTCATGCGCCCAGAGTTATCTCTTTTGGCTTTGATAGTTTTTCTACTATTATTTGATCTCTTTGCTGGAGATAAAGGTCGTAAGTACTTTCACCTGATAACCTCGTTAGGTTTGGCAGGGCATATAATATATAATTTCCTACCTACTGCTGAGTTGTCACTTTGTGGAGGTATGTACGAAAGCTCACCTATCGTAAGTATTGTAAAGACTATTTTAGCTTTCGGTACACTGATTGTAATTATGCAATCAGATGTCTGGTTGAGAAGAGAAGATACTTCAATAAGGAGAGGTGAGTTCTATGTGATTACTCTGTTTACTCTTTTAGGAATGTCTTATATGGTAAGTGCAGGTCACTTCCTATTATTCTTTATTGGGTTAGAGTTGGCATCTATTCCGATGTCTTGCTTGGTGGCATTTAATAAATACAAGATAGAATCTGTTGAGGCTGGAGCTAAGTTTATTTTGTTGGCACTATTTTCTTCAGGGTTGATGCTATTTGGTATTTCTTATATTTATGGCACTAATGGTAGCTTATATTTTAGTGACTTATTGCAATCAATCACTATGACTCCTTTGCAAATTATGGGATTGGTTTTTGTTGTAGGAGGTCTAGGTTTTAAGATTTCTCTTGTGCCCTTCCATTTATGGGCAGCAGATGTATATGAAGGCGCTCCAACCAATGTAACAGGTTATCTATCTGTTATATCCAAGGCTGCTGCAGCTTTTGTACTGATGACTATCTTAATAAAAGCATTTGCTCCATTAGTAGATGTTTGGCAAGATATGATGTGGTGGATTATTGTAGCTTCAATTACAATTGCAAACCTATTTGCTATTAGACAAAATAATATTAAACGTTTCTTTGCTTTCAGTAGTATTTCCCAAGCTGGATATATTATGTTGGCAGCTATATCTGTAAGCGCCATAGGTATGAGCTCTTTGGTCTATTATATATTAATATACTTAGTGGCTAACCTTGCTATTTTTGGTGTTATCTCTATAGTGGAACAGCGATCAGGCGGTAAAGTAAATATAAGCGATTACAATGGACTGTATCAGACCAATCCTAAATTGGTTTTTGTTATGACATTGTCTCTATTCTCTTTAGGAGGAATCCCTCCTTTTGCAGGATTCTTTAGTAAGTTCTTTGTTTTCATGGCTGCATTTGAAGCTGGATTCAAAGTGTTAGTATTTATAGCTTTAGTTAATACCATTATATCACTGTATTACTACTTGTTAATTGTAAAAGCAATGTTCATTATGCCCAATGATAAACCTATTGCCACATTTAAAAGTGATGGATATACAAAGGTTAGCATTGTGTTATGTATGGCTAGTGTAATATTATTTGGTATAGTAAGCTCTATTTATGAATTGCTGAGTTCATATAGTTTTGGGCTATAATTGAAGGCTATTTATTATTGTGTTAGTTTAAAAGGTTAGAGTATTGTAGAATAATAATTTATATTGTTATGAGTGTTAATATTCCTAGAAGCCTAAAGAAAAGAGTTGTTGTTGTTGGAGGGGGATTTGCTGGCTTGGAACTAGTCAATCGGTTTAAAAAATCAGACTTCCAAGTAGTCTTAATAGACCAAAACAACTTTCACCAGTTTTTACCTTTAATTTATCAGGTAGCAAGTGCTGGTTTAGAGCCAAGTTCTATTTCGTTCCCTTTTAGAAAGCTATTTCATAATAGGAAGGATTTCTATTTTAGAATGGCAGAAGTACGAGGAGTAAATGCTGAGCGCAAAATACTACAGACCTCTATTGGCAAACTACACTATGATTATTTGATTTTAGCCGCTGGTTCTGTATCAAACTTTTTTGGGAATAAAAGTATTGAGGAAAAAGCCATTCCTATGAAAACTATGCAAGAGGCTTTGGGATTGCGTAGTACTCTACTATCAAACTTTGAACGGGCACTTACTTGTGCTACTCAAGAAGAGAGAGATGAGCTTTTAAATATTGTTATTGTTGGTGGTGGTGCAACTGGAGTAGAAATTGCGGGAGCTCTTTCTGAGATGAAGCGTTTTGTTTTTCCGAAAGATTACCCCGATATGTCTCCAGATTTGTTGAATATACACCTAGTAGAAGCCTCAAGCCGACTATTGGGTAGTATGTCTGAGAAATCCTCAGCAAATGCTGCGAAATATCTTCAAAAGATGGGGGTTCATATCATGTTGAATACTCGTTTGGAAGAATATGAAAATAATATAGCAAAATTAAGTGATGGTTCATCTATATCTACTCGTTCTTTGATATGGGTAAGTGGTGTTTCTGCAAGCCCAATAAAATATATTGATGGAGATCATTTAGGAAGGGGTAAGCGAATTATTGTAAATGAATACAATGCGGTTAAAGGTCTCCAAGATGTATTTTGTATTGGAGATCAGTGTATTCAAATGACTGATTCTAAATATCCAAATGGGCACCCTCAGTTGGCACAAGTAGCTATTCAACAGGCTCGGAACTTAGCAGAAAATATAAAGCATAAAGAATCTAATAAGGGTTTGATACCCTTTAAATATAAAGATTATGGGTCTATGGCCACTGTAGGTAGAAAAAAAGCAGTTGCCGATTTAGGTAAATGTAATGTAGGTGGCTGGACAGCTTGGGCAATGTGGCTAGTTGTCCACCTCAAGTCTATCCTTGGAGTCAGAAATAAAATTATAGTACTACTCAATTGGATGTGGAACTATATTACTTATGATAGATCATTGCGATTTATATTTTATGCTAAAAAAACACATGCAATTAAAGAACGCGAACAAGCAGACGCTACAACTCATCTAGGTGAAAATCTTTTTGATCCAAACTTAGATGAAAGTAAATTTCAATAAATAAATGTATGAAAGAGGCAGTTTAAACTGCCTCTTTTTTTTCTTTGCATGTAAGCATATTTATCCAATAGGATAAAGAGTTAGAGTGCATAAATATTAATAAAAAAAGAAGAGAAGGTTTTGACACCGACATGTTGTTGTTTTGACCCTGATAAAGTAGAGTCTTAACCCTAATAAAAATAAGAGTGGATTATTATACAAAACACTAATATTTAGAAGGGGCTTATAAAATCAGTATGATCGTAACTGATTTTAATCGTCTATTTGCAGAAATAATTAAGGCTACCTGAACTCAGATAGCCTTAATTATTAATCATGTCGTGAGGCTTTATGCCATCATAAACATTAGTATCATTTGTCCTGTAAGGATTCTTAAAAACATTGTTAGAGGATATACTGTTGAGTATCCCACAGAAGGAGCATCGCCCGATCCCACAGAGTTTGCATATGCTAGTGCTGGAGGGTCAGTATTACTACCTGCTATTAATCCCATCAGTGTAAAATAATTAATCTTGTAGTAAAGACGGGCAATAGAGCCTATAATTAATATAGGAATAATAGTTATAAGGAATCCAAAACCTACATAAAGTAATCCGTCTCCATCTACAACTGTTGAAATGAAATTTTCTCCAGCTTTTATACCCACACTGGCTAAGAATAAAACAATACCTATTTCTCTTAACATTAGGTTGGCACTTTGAGTAGTATAGGTTACTAATCTGAAGTGATGTCCGAAACGTCCAATTAATATAGCCACAACAAGTGGTCCTCCAGCCAATCCTAGTTTCACAGGGGTAGGCATACCTGGAAATTTCATAGGTAAACTACCAAAAAGAATACCAAAGAAAATACCAATAAAGATGGTGATAATATTAGGGTGGTCTAACCTTTTCATAGAGTTACCTAAATGTTTCTCTATTTGGTTGATTCCTTTTAGTGTACCTACAACAGTAACACTGTCACCCACTTGTAGCGTTAAGTTGGGATCTGCTAATAAATCCATTCCCGAACGATTAACACGGGTAACATTGACACCGTAGATATTTCTAATCTGTAATTCTCCCAAGTTTTTACCGTTAATATCAGATTTGGTAATTAATATTCGGCGAGAAACTAATTCTTTCTCTTCTGAACTGTCATTTTCTGCTTCTAGATCCCATGCATTTGCTTCGGCCTCTTTTCCTACCAATGCTACTACAGCATCTGTGTTATCAGCAGAGCAAACTACAAGGAGTAAATCCCCTTTTTTAAAAATCGTATCTCCCTCGGGCATAATGCTTGAATTTCCTCTACGAAGTCGAGAGCAGATAAAAGGGTATCCAAGGAAATGTTTTACATCTTTTAGGCTCTTGCCTACTATTGCTTCATTGGTAACTTCTACAATAATACGAGAGGGCTTATCTTGCCCAGCTTCTTTTTCTGCAAGAAGCTCTTCTTCTTCTTTTTTGATGTTCACTCTAAAAATGTATCGGATAGCTATGATACAACCTATGATGCCAATAACTCCTAGCGGGTAGGCACAAGCATACCCCAATGCAATCTCAGGTCCTTCATAGCCAATTTGGTTTAGGGCTTCTTGAGCCGCACCAAGTCCTGGAGTATTCGTTACTGCACCATAAAGAGTACCTATAATCATAGGTAGTTCAATGCGTCCTCCCATTATATAATAGATGCTTAGAGCAACTACAATATTGAGAGTTACAATACCGACGGCGAGTAAATTTAAAGTCATTCCTCCTTTTTTAAAGGAAGTAAAGAAGGCTGGTCCTACTTGAAGACCAATACAGAAAACGAAAAGAATTAGGCCAAACTCCTGAATAAAATGAAGTGTCTCTGGGTTCACTTTAAACCCAAAATGGCCCATCACAATTCCTGTAAAAAGAACAAAGGTGACACCTAGTGATACACCAAAAATTTTAATTTTACCGAGTGCAACCCCTGCTGCAATAACAAAAGCATATAGCAGTACTATATGAGCTATCGAATTAGGGTCATGCAGTAAAACATTAATCCATTCCATAATAAGTTCTGTTGATTTGATAAGTGACACAAATTTAGTTATTTTTTGAGCAGAAAGCAATATTCGCATCTATGTCTTTCACTTGTAAGCCGAACTCAACTTCAAATGTTGAAACTTTTCCGTAATTTATCTTATTTTATAGTATTGAATTCTTATATTTGTGTAAACCTAATGTAATAATTAGACTTTTAATCAAATATGATTAGTTAAAAATTCTTACAATAAATTTAATAAACTATGGCAGAAAAAAGAGAGCATCTTTTCTCAAATTTTCCTCCAGTGTCTACAGAACAATGGATGGAAAAGGTGGCAACTGATTTGAAAGGAGCTGATTTCGAAAGAAAACTGGTATGGCGAACTAATGAAGGTTTCAAAGTTCAGCCATTCTATAGATGGGAAGACATTAAGGATTTGCAGTTAATAAATTCTCTTCCAGGAGAATTCCCATATTTAAGAGGTACTAAGAAAAACACCAATGCTTGGCTAGTTCGTCAAGATTTAGAAGTAAAGGATATTAAAGAAGCAAATAAAAAAGCTTTATTCTTACTTGAAAGAGGTGTTGAATCTTTATCTTTTAAAATTAATGAGAAAGATTTAAATGATCAGTTAATGGATGCCTTATTAAAAGGTATTGATGCTGAAACTGTTGAGCTAAACTTTTCTACGTGTCAAGGACACATCGTTGAGTTAGCAAAACTAGTAGTTGCATACTTCCAAAAGAAAAACTATGATGTTAAGAAGTTATTCGGATCGATTGATTTCGATTTTATGAATAAGATGTTAACTCGTGGTAAAGAAAAAGGGAACTTTGTTGAAACTTCAAAAGCATTATTAGAAGCAATTAAGCCTTTACCTTTTTATCGTACATTAAATGTGACTTCAAGTTCTTTAAATAATGCAGGTGCATTTATTACTCAAGAACTCGGTTACGCTTTAGCTTGGGGTAACGAATACCTAGATAAGCTTACTGAAGCAGGATGTCCTGCAGAACTAGTAGCCAAAAAAATTAAATTCAACTTTGGTGTAGGTTCTAATTACTTTATGGAAATCGCTAAATTTAGAGCAGCACGTTTACTTTGGGCTAATATTGTGGCAGCTTATAACCCAACTTGTGATCGTGATTGTGATAATCAAGGTGAAAATAAAGAATGTCGTTGTGCTGCGAAAATGCGTATCCATGCACAAACTTCATTATTCAATATGACTGTTTACGATTCACATGTAAACTTACTTCGCTCTCAAACAGAGGCTATGAGTGCTGCACTTGCTGGTGTTGACTCTATGACTGTACTTCCTTTTGATATACCTTATAAAGATTCAGAAGAATTCTCAGAACGTATTGCACGTAATCAACAATTATTATTGAAAGAGGAATCTCATTTCGATAAAGTAGCTGACCCTGCTGGTGGTTCATATTATATTGAAAAACTAACAGAATCTATTGCTCAAGAAGCTTGGAGAATATTCCTAGATGTTGTTGAAAAAGGAGGATTTTACAAGGCTGTTAAAGAAGGTAGAGTACAAGATGAGGTTAATGCTTCAAATGAAAAACGCCATTTACTTGTAGCTCAACGTAGAGAAAATATCTTGGGAACAAACATATTCCCTAACTTCTCAGAAAAGGCTGGAGACAAACGTCCAAAAGATTTTACTTCTTGCTGTAAAGCTGATGGTAAGTCGGATATTAAGACTCTAAACTTTGATAGAGCTGCACTAGAATTTGAAAAACTAAGACTAGAGACAGAACTATCTGGCAAACGTCCTAAAGCATTTATGCTTACTATTGGTAGCTTAGTAATGCGTCAAGCTAGAGCTCAATACTCTTGTAATTTCCTTGCATGTGCTGGATACGAGGTAGTAGATAACCTTGGCTTCAAAACAGTGGAAGAAGGTGTTGAAGCAGCTATGGCAGCAGGTGCTGATGTTGTTGTATTATGTTCAAGCGACGATGAATATGCAGAATATGCTGAACCAGCATTTAAAGCATTAAATAATCGTGCTATGTTTGTGGTAGCTGGTGCTCCTGCATGCATGGATGACTTGAAAGCTAAAGGTATCGAGAACTTTATTCATGTTAAAGTAAATGTTCTAGAAACCTTGAAAGAATTTAATGCAAAACTTTTGAAGTAAACAGATATGAAACCAAACTTTAAAAATTTAGATATATATTCTGCTATACACCCAGCAGATGGGATGGTATGGCAAAAAGAAAATCAAATTAAAGCTGACTGGGAAACTCCAGAACATATTCATGTAAAATCAGCTTATACAAAAGAAGATTTAGAACAATTAGAACATTTAAATTACACTGCTGGACTTCCTCCATTCTTGCGTGGACCATACTCTACAATGTATGTAATGAGACCATGGACTATTCGTCAGTATGCAGGTTTCTCTACAGCAGAAGAATCAAATGCTTTCTATCGTAGAAACTTAGCAGCTGGTCAGAAAGGACTTTCTGTAGCATTCGACTTGCCTACACATAGAGGTTATGACCCAGACAACGAACGTGTTGTGGGTGATGTTGGTAAAGCAGGGGTTTCTATTTGTTCTTTAGATAATATGAAAACCTTATTTGATGGTATTCCTCTAAACAAGATGTCAGTATCAATGACTATGAATGGAGCTGTACTACCAATTATGGCATTCTATATTAATGTAGGTCTAGAACAAGGTGCTAAGCTATCAGAAATGGCTGGTACTATTCAAAATGATATTTTGAAAGAATTTATGGTGAGAAATACTTATATCTATCCACCAGAATTCTCAATGAAGATTATCTCAGACATCTTTGAATATACTTCTCAAAATATGCCTAAGTTTAACTCTATCTCTATTTCGGGTTACCACATGCAAGAAGCTGGTGCTACTCCTGATATTGAGTTGGCTTATACATTGGCTGATGGTTTAGAATATGTTCGTGCAGGTATGAAAGCAGGTATTGATATTGATGCTTTTGCTCCTCGTTTATCATTCTTCTGGGCAATTGGTACAAACCACTTTATGGAAATTGCTAAGATGAGAGCGGCACGTATGCTTTGGGCTAAATTGATTAGTCAATTTAATCCTAAGAACCCTAAATCAATCACTTTGAGAACTCACTCTCAAACTTCTGGTTGGTCACTTACAGAGCAAGACCCTTACAATAACGTAGGACGTACTTGTATTGAAGCTATGGCTGCTGTACTAGGTCACACTCAATCATTACATACTAATGCTTTGGATGAGGCTATTGCATTACCTACAGATTTCTCTGCACGTATTGCTCGTAATACTCAGATTTATATTCAAACAGAAACAGAAGTTTGTCGTCAAGTTGATCCATGGGCTGGTTCATTCTATGTTGAAAATTTAACTAATGAAATCGCTCATAAGGCATGGGAACATATCCAAGAAGTTGAAAAACTAGGCGGTATGGCAAAAGCTATTGAAACAGGTATTCCAAAAATGCGTATTGAAGAAGCTGCTGCTCGTGCTCAGGCTCGTATTGACTCAGGAAAACAAACAATTATTGGTGTTAATAAATACGTTCTAGAGAAAGAAGATCCAATTGATATTCTTGAAGTAGATAACACTGCCGTAAGAGAAGGTCAGGTAAAACACTTAGAAGAATTAAGAAAGAACCGTGACGAAGCAGCTGTTAAGAAAGCTCTTGAAGCTCTTACTAAATGTGTTGAAACTAAAGAGGGCAACTTGTTAGCATTGGCTGTTGAGGCTGCTAAAGTTAGAGCTACTTTGGGTGAAATATCAGATGCATGTGAAACAATTGTAGGACGTTATAAAGCACAAATTAGAACTATATCAGGCGTGTATTCATCAGAAAGTAAAAAAGACAAAGATTTTGTCAGAGCGTGTGACTTAGCTGAAAAATTTGCTAAGAAAGAAGGTCGTCAGCCTCGTATTATGATTGCTAAGATGGGACAAGACGGTCACGATAGAGGTGCAAAAGTTGTTGCAACAGGTTATGCAGATTGTGGTTTTGACGTGGATATGGGACCATTATTCCAAACTCCAGCCGAAGCTGCTCGTGATGCTGTTGAAAATGACGTACACATTCTAGGTGTTTCTTCACTTGCTGCTGGTCATAAGACTTTAGTTCCTGCTGTTATTCAAGAATTAAAGAAACTAGGTCGTGAAGATATCATTGTTATTGCAGGTGGTGTTATTCCAGCTCAAGACTATGATTTCTTATACAAAGCAGGAGTTGCTGCAATCTTTGGCCCAGGTACATCTGTTGCTAAAGCTGCATCTACTTTACTAGAGATTTTATTAGACGAATGATTTCGTTGTAAATATAATTTAGAAAGGAGAAGTCAATCGACTTCTCCTTTTTTTTGATCTTCGGTTAATAAATAGATTGAGATATTTATTAATTTATTTAAAATATAAGCTTGTTATAATAATCAAGTATTAATATGTGTTATATAACATACTATTTGAGTCTGTAATTTTGCCAGACTCACTCAAAACATTACATTTGTACTGTGTTTTTCATAGTATTAGATTTAAGGTTAACAAGATTGGAGCAAGGCGTTGCTCCTTTTTTTATGCCCAAAAGCGAAATAGATTAATTTCTTGTTAATTTAAAGTTGTAACTCACCAATGAGTTAATTATCTGCTTAACAGCATTCTTATAGCAATTTTAGCTTACTCATAAATGCAACGGAAAAGAGAAAGATCGCTTAAATAAAGCAGATTAGATCTATATTTTATTTTTAAGCTTGATCAGTCACCAATGATTTTTACTAACTTTGTAGTCCACTAATATAATAGAGAATGATTGTTTGTATTGCCGAGAAACCATCTGTAGCACGTGATATTGCTAACATTTTAGGAGCTCATGAACCCAAAGGAGGATATTATGAGGGAAATGGTTATCAAGTTACTTGGACATTTGGTCATCTTTGTACGTTGAAAGAACCACATGAATACTCTTTAGATTGGAAGTATTGGAACTTAAATACTTTACCAATGATCCCACCTCGATTTGGTATCAAACTCATAGAGCAAAAATCGATAGAGAAACAGTTTAATGTCATTGAACACCTTATGCAAAGGGCTGAAATGATTGTAAACTGTGGTGATGCTGGTCAAGAAGGAGAATTAATTCAACGTTGGGTGATGCAGAAAGCAGGAGCAACTTGCCCTGTAAAAAGATTGTGGATATCTTCATTGACAGAGGAATCAATAAAAGAAGGTTTTGACAATCTAAAGGATGAAAAAGAGTTTCAACCTTTATACGAAGCGGGTTTGGCCCGTGCAATAGGTGATTGGCTTTTGGGTATGAATGCTACTAGGTTATATACTCTAAAGTATGCCAACAATAAGCAAGTATTGTCTGTGGGTAGAGTACAAACACCAACATTGGCGCTTATTGTTAATCGTCAAGAAGAAATAGACAACTTTAAGCCCGAATCATACTGGGAACTTAAAACACTCTATAAAGAGACTATCTTTAATTCTGTTCAAGGGAAATATGAAAACAAAGAAGATGCAGAGGTTCTATTGCAGAAGATACAAGGAAACCTATTTGAAGTAACTTCGGTTCAAGCTAAAAAAGGCTCTGAATTCCCACCTAGATTATTTGATTTAACCTCTTTACAGGTTGAGTGTAATAAGAAGTTTGGTTTCTCTGCTGATGAAACTCTTAAACTAATACAAGGACTTTACGAACGTAAATTAACTACTTATCCTAGAGTAGATACTACATTCCTGAGTGATGATATTTATCCTAAATGCCCATCTATACTAAAAGGTTTAAGAGATTACGCAGAGCTGACAGCACCTGTATTGGCAAAAAAGTTGCCAAAGTCTAAGAAAGTATTTAATAATACAAAAGTCACAGATCACCATGCTATCATACCAACAGGTGTTTATCCCGATCGCATAACAGATAATGATCGTAAAGTATACGATTTAATAACCAAGAGATTTATTGCATGCTTCTATCCGGAGTGTAAAATATCTACAACAACAGTAGAAGGTAAGGTTGAGAAAGTGAAATTTAAAGCTACTGGAAAGCAGATTTTAGATAAAGGTTGGCGTGTCGTTTTTGAAAAAGATGAAGATGAGCAAAAAGAGGACAAATCAAAGATGTTACCTCCTTTTACTAAAGGTGAATCTGGACCTCATGAACCTTCTTTGCTCGAAAAATGGACAACTCCACCTAAACTATACACTGAAGCAACACTCTTAAGAGCTATGGAAACTGCTGGTAAATTTGTAGAGCAAGAAGAGCTGAGTGATGCATTAAAAGAAAATGGCATAGGTAGGCCTTCAACACGTGCAGCTATAATTGAAACTTTATTTAAGAGGAATTATATTCGCAAAGAAAGAAAAAACTTAGTCCCAACAGAGACAGGTAAGGAGTTGATACGTATTATTCATGAAGAACTTCTTAAATCTGCTGAACTTACAGGAATTTGGGAAAAGAAGTTGAGAGAGATTGAAGATCAAAGTTATAATGCTTCTACTTTCATTGATGAGTTGAAAGAGATGGTCTCTGATATAGTTTCAACCGTAAAAAATGATATTACAGATCGTAGACACCCCTTAAAAGAAGGAGATCCTTGTCCTTTATGTGGTAGGGGAGTGTTGATAAAGGGTAACAAAGCCTTTGGTTGTTCTCAGTGGAAAGAAGGTTGTGAATTTAGACAAACATTCTAGTATATCAATGTGATTAGCTTTTTTATGAAGTATAAAAAGGCTATTATATCGGTATCCTATTGTTATCATGACACCGACATGATGATACGATGACACCGATATGTTGTTGTCATGTCGGTGTTATGATATATTCATTCTTATGCCCAAAAGTGCTACTTCGATAATAGTTTGAGGTATAAATAAGGGCAACTTTATTGATTTTATTGTTGTTCGATAAAGTAGAAATAAAATAGGCTGCCTAATGTTAAGCAGCCTATTTTGTTATCTATTTAGTGATAGTGATATGAGTTTATCCTATCTGACTTATCTTTGTGAGTTTTTCTACATCAATAATCTTTATTTTTCGACCATCAATTGCAATGATTCTTTCAGATGCAAAGTTTGACAAAGTTCTAATAGCATTAGAAGTAGTCATATTTGATAAGTTTGCCAAATCTTCACGTGAAAGATATATACTTAATGTATAACCATCTTCTTCTAGTCCATAACTTTCTTTTAGGAATAAGAGAGATTCAGCTAATCTACCTCTAATGTGTTTTTGCGTCAAGTTTACAGTTCTTTCATCAGCAATACCTAAATCAATAGATAGTTGTTTGATGAAGAACATGGCTAACTCGCAATTTTCAGAAACGAGCTTAGTCATTACTTCTAATGGAATTAAGCAAAGAATAGATGGTTCGAAGGCAGCAGCAGCTGTAACATAATCTTCATTAGCAAAATAAGCTCTATAGCCAAAATATTCAACGGGTTTAATCATACGAATAATCTGACTACGTCCGCCAACACCATCTTTGTAAATTTTCACTTTCCCACTTAGCAAACACATAAGGTATTTGGGTGTTTCTTCCTCATCATATATAATTTCATTTTTCTTGTAATTTTGAAGTATATAATTATTAGAAAGAAACTTCCTCTGGTCTTCATTTAAAGGAGCCCACATATCGGATAAATATTCCGAAATCTCGATATTTGATAAGTTCTTTTTACCCATGAGTGTTTCTAAAGTATGTTATATAGCACAAATATAAAAATAAATTAAGTATAAAGGTATATAAACTATCAAATAATGTAATATGACTTAATTTGCTGTTTATCTAGCAAAAAGGAGCTCTCTATATTTAGGTAAAGGCCATATTTCATCATCCACTTCCATTTCTAGATGGTCTATGTGGTCTCTTATATTTTCAAGAAATGGCCTCACTATATTTTCATATGCATAAGCCTTTTCTGTATAACATTCCATTTTGTTGGCCACCTTTCTAGCCTCAATCATTTCTTTCACTAACTTTTTTATAGAGGTAACACGGTATGATATTTCTCGAACTAGCTCTACTCTGTCTTCACTCAAGATCTGATATTCTTCCTCTTCAAAAATAGTTTTAAGTCCCATTAGATTTTTTAATAATCTATTTTGATAGCTTACCGCAATAGGTACTATATGATTTATTGCTAAGTCACCCAAAACTCTACTTTCAATTTGAATTTTTTTAGTAAACTTTTCTAGCTCTACCTCTAGTCTGCTATAAAGCTCATGCTGAGAGAATATATTTTCTGATATAAATACTTTTTTAGCTTGATCTTTTACGTAATAGGTTAAAGCTTCAGGAACATGGGATATATTACTTAATCCTCTTCTTTTTGCTTCTTCTTCCCATGCTTTAGAATATCCATCTCCTTCAAATCGAATAGATTTTGATTCTAAAATGTATTTTTTGAGCAGCTTAAAAAGTGCTTCATCTCTACCCATACCTTTATCTATTAGCCCTTCTAACTCTTCTCTAAATTGATTAAGTTGAGAAGCCATAGCTGCATTAATTACGATCATAGATGCGGCACTATTTGATGAAGAACCGGCAGCTCTAAACTCAAATCTATTTCCTGTAAAGGCAAAAGGAGATGTTCTGTTCCGATCTGTTGTGTCTAGTAAAATCTCGGGAATTCTACCTATACCTAGTTTTAATGTTGTTTTTTCTTCTGGAGTCATCCTTTTATCACCCACTTGTTCAACGATTGAATCTAGTGTTAGAGAAAGTTCATCTCCGAGGAAAATAGAAAGGATAGCAGGTGGAGCTTCGTTTGCTCCTAGGCGATGGCTATTTCCTGCACTGACGATGGATGCTCTCAGTAAATCTTGGTTTTTATAAACCATCATAAGAGCATTTACAAGAAAGGTGAGAAATAGTAAGTTACCCTTTGGGTTTTTACCAGGAGCAAACAGATTAATGCCCGTATCAGTGCATAATGACCAGTTATTGTGTTTTCCTGATCCATTAATTCCTTTATAAGGTTTTTCATGAAAGAGTACAGCAAAACGATGTTTTTGAGCTACTCTTTTCATGAGATCCATAACTTGTTGATTATGATCGTTGGCTAAATTGGCATTTTCAAAAATAGGCGCAAGTTCAAACTGATTAGGTGCTACTTCATTATGTCTTGTTTTTATAGGAATTCCTAGTTTGTGACACTCTATTTCTATTTCTTTCAAGAAAGCATTGACCCTAGGTGGAATAGAACCAAAATAGTGGTCGTCCAATTGCTGATCTTTAGCAGAAGAGTGTCCCATAAGTGTTCTGCCTGTGAGGTATAAGTCTGGACGAGCATTATACAATGCAATATCAACTAAAAAGAACTCTTGTTCCCAGCCTAAGTTAGTAAGTACCTTCGTGATGTTCCGATCAAAAAGCTTACATAGTTTCGTTGAGGCTTTGTCAACAGCAGAGAGAGCTTTTAGCAGAGGGGTCTTATAATCAAGAGCTTCTCCTGTGTAGGAGATAAATATAGTAGGAATACAAAGTGTAGTATCTACTACAAAGGCAGGGGAACTTGTATCCCAAGCTGTATAACCCCTTGCTTCAAATGTATTTCTTATTCCCCCGTTTGGAAAAGAAGAAGCATCTGGCTCTTGTTGAATCAGTAATTTTCCTGAGAAATGTTCGATTGCATCAAATTCTTCTTTCAGTTCTATAAACCCATCGTGCTTCTCAGCTGTTCCATCAGTAAGAGGCTGAAACCAATGAGTATAATGAGTTACATGTAAAGTCTTTGCCCAACTTTTCATCCCATTTGCTATTAGGTTTGCAAGTTCTCTCGTGATAGGTGTTCCTTTATCTAGAGCTTTAGTAAATTCATTAAAGGCTTCTCTAGGTAAGTATTCTTGCATTTTTTTCTGATCAAAAACATGGCTTGCATAGTAATCAGAAAGTTTATTAGAAGGTGGAGTTATAGAAAGGGGTTGTCTATTAACTGTCTCTTGTAAGGCAAAAAAACGTAATTTTGACATTTTGGTATGTTATATTAAGGGGTTGTTGACAAAAATAATGTAATTAAATGAATTATACTCCTAAAAAATAGATGTAATGTAAAAATGGTTGAAATCTGTATAAGTATTTAGTCCTAAATAAACCCTATGTATAAATGTTTATATTTTAGAAAATAGCTATATTTGTTATAATATGAAGAAGTCTTTTGTAAAACGGACATATTGTTTGCTTGTATTACTGTTATTCGTGGGAGAGCTATTAGCCCAGAATAAGAGTATGAGAGATGTCCCTTCACTAGATATTACACCCTATTGCGTTGACTCTATAATGAACAACGTATCCTTTTATGCTCCATTTTATGAAACAGCTATCAGTGAGTATGATGCTGATTTATATGTAAAGACAAAGATTGATGTTGTAAGAAAAAACTTGTTGTTACGATATTTACCCGCTATGTTTAGGCCACGTGGTAATGTGCGTAAATATATATTAGAAACCTATAGTGACTTGCACTATACAGCCCCTGATATCTATGATCAAAGAGTAAAGGCTATTACAGGAACCACACCTCGACTAAAAGGAGCTAGTGCTAATATCTTGAGATACTTTAATATAAATGTTTATTCTCCAGCATTATTAAAAGAAAAACTCATATCGCCAATAAGTAAAGATGCCAAGAAATACTATAAGTATAAGTTGGAAAGAGTTGATAGAGGTGTGGGCGGACATTTAGAATTTACAATAAGATTTATACCCAAGAGTAAGAGCTATCAATTAGTAAGAGGTTATCTGATTGTTAGTGATAAGGTATGGAGTATTCGCGAATTTGAATTCTTTGGACGTTCTGAGTACTTAAGTGCAACTTGTTATATTAGATTAGGTGAGGTTGGAAATTCCGATGAGTTTCTCCCTCTTGATTATCATATAGACGCTACATTGCGATTTATGTGGAACAAGGTGGTGGGTACTTATGATGCAGTAATGAAGTATGATGATATAGAAATTAAGAAAACAAAAGATATCATTCCTCCCCAAAAAAAGAATAAATATGATTTAACCCAATCGTACACATTCCAATTTAAAGATACTACTAAGGTTGAGAAAAAGGAAGATGACTTCTCCGAATATAGAATGCTACCTTTGACAAAAGATGAAGAAGTCTTATATGATGAATTTGAAGCAGATAAAGATACAACTATGAAGGTTGTAGATACAAAGAAGAAAAAATCCGCAGCATTTTGGGGTGAGGTTGGGGATTTCTTGATAAGTGATTATACTTTGGATTTATACGATGTTGGTACGGTAAAATTTTCCCCATTACTAAACCCATTCCTTTTAAGCTACAGTGGTAGTGATGGCTTTACCTATAAACATAAAATAAAATACAGTAGAGTTTTTAGTAATGATAGATTGCTGAGGGTACGGCCGACTATTGGTTATAACTTTAAAAGAAAAGAATTTTACTGGAAAGCCTATTCTGATTTTATGTATTGGCCTAAAAAAAGAGTTGGGTTCCAATTGAATGTTGGGAATGGTAACCGAATATATAGTAGTGAAGTTTTAGAAGACTTAAAGAATGAAACAGATACTATTCAGTTTGAGAAATATGAATTAAACTACTTCAAAAATCTATATGTAGATTTTATGAATACCTGGGAGGTTGTTAACGGTTTTAATATCGACTTTGGGCTTTCTGCTAATAAGCGTACTAGTGCTGCCAAAGGTGTGCTAGATTCTATTAACCTAGGAGAAAAATTTAGTGGTAGATATGTTAGTGTGGCACCAAGGATAAGATTGGCTTGGACTCCTGGTCAGTATTATTATATGAACGGAGATAGAAAGGTAAATCTTTACTCTAAATACCCTACTTTTGTATTAGACTGGGAGAGAAGTATTAAAGGCTTTCTCGGAGCAACTGGAGCACATGAGCGTATTGAATTGGATATTCAATATAAAATCCCACTTACTATGATGAGGACTCTTTATACCCGTTTAGGGGGAGGTATGTTTACTAATCAAGAGCAATTGTACTTCGTTGACTTCGTATACTTTGCTAAGAATAACTTACCAGCAGGTTGGAATGATGACATTGGTGGAGCTTTTCAAATATTAGATCGTCGATGGTATAATGCTTCTCAGTGGTATATACGTGGTAATATGGTTTATGAGGCTCCGTTTTTATTATTGCCTCATTTACGTAAATATACACGTTCGGTTATAAATGAACGTATATATGTAAATGCTTTGGTAATGAATCAATTGCAGCCTTATATTGAAGTGGGGTACGGTATAGGGACTCATGTCTTTGATTTTGGAGTCTTTGTGTCTAATTCAAACTGGAAAAACTTTAAAATGGGGGCCAAAATAACCTTTGAATTATTTAACAGATAGAATTGTTTATGAATATTCTATCTGTTGATAATGGGGTATTTATGAAAAGATAGAACTATAGATTTGTTTATCAGTTAATAATCTAGCCTTTTTGTGGATTTTTAGGGTATAGTCTTTTGTTGTTTGCCCGAATAATTGTATTTTTGCACCCGATTTATAGATCAATATAATGTCTAATCGAATTAAAGTATTTATTAACAATTAATTATTAATGGAAAATTTAAAAAATGTAGCTCCTATTGAAGACTTCAATTGGGATGCTTACGAAAGCGGAGAAACTACTACAGCTATTGACCGTGAAAGCCTAGCAAAAGCTTATGATGACACTTTAAACAAAGTAAGCGAACGTGAAGTTGTTGACGGTGTTGTAATTGCTATGAACAAACGTGAAGTTGTTGTAAATATCGGTTACAAATCTGATGGTATCATTTCTCTAAATGAATTCCGTTACAATCCTGAACTAAAAGTTGGTGATACTGTAGAAGTATACATCGAAAGTCAGGAAGACAAAAAAGGACAACTTGTTTTGTCTCACAAAAAAGCACGTGCTGCTCGTGCATGGGAGCGTGTTAACGAAGCTCTAGAAAATGAAGCAGTAATTAAAGGATTTATCAAATGTCGTACTAAGGGTGGTATGATCGTTGACGTATTTGGTATTGAAGCATTCTTACCAGGTTCTCAAATCGACGTTCGTCCTATTCGTGATTACGATGTATTCGTTGGTAAAACTATGGAATTCAAGGTGGTTAAGATCAACCAAGAATTCAAAAACGTTGTTGTTTCTCACAAAGCTCTTATCGAAGCTGAACTTGAACAACAGAAAAAAGAAATTATCAGCAAGCTTGAAAAAGGTCAAGTTCTTGAAGGTACCGTTAAAAACATTACATCTTATGGTGTATTCATCGACCTTGGTGGCGTAGACGGTCTTATTCATATTACAGACCTTTCTTGGGGCCGCGTAAGCGATCCAAAAGAAGTTGTTGAACTAGATCAAAAATTGAACGTTGTTATTCTTGATTTTGATGATCAGAAAAAACGTATCGCTCTTGGTCTTAAACAACTTACTCCTCATCCATGGGATTCTCTTGATGAAAATCTTAAAGTTGGTGATAAAGTTAAAGGTAAAGTTGTGGTTATGGCTGACTATGGTGCTTTCGTTGAAATCGCTGCAGGTGTTGAAGGTCTTATCCACGTTTCAGAAATGTCTTGGTCACAACACTTACGTTCTGCACAAGACTTTATGAAAGTTGGTGATGAAGTAGAAGCTGTTATCTTGACTCTAGACCGTGAAGAACGTAAGATGTCTTTAGGTATCAAACAACTTAAACAAGATCCTTGGGAAACTATCGAAGAAAAATATCCTGTTGGTTCTAAACACGTAGCTAAAGTACGTAACTTTACTAACTTTGGTATCTTTGTAGAAATCGAAGAAGGTGTAGATGGTCTTGTACACATCTCTGACCTATCTTGGACTAAGAAAATCAAACACCCATCTGAGTTTACTCAACTAGGTGCTGATCTTGAAATCGTAGTTCTTGAAATCGACAAAGAAAATCGTCGTTTAAGCTTAGGCCACAAACAACTAGAAGAAAATCCATGGGATGTATTCGAAACTGTATTTACTGTAGGTTCAGTACATGAAGGTACTATTATCGAAATGCTTGATAAAGGTGCTGTAATTGCTCTTCCTTATGGTGTTGAAGGTTTTGCTACTCCAAAACATCTAGTTAAAGAAGATGGTTCTCAAGCTCAACTTGAAGAAAAACTAGAATTCAAGGTTATCGAATTCAATAAGGATGCAAAACGTATTATTCTTTCTCACAGCCGTATTTTTGAAGATGCAGCTGTTCAACCAGAAGAAGATAGACAAGAAGTTAGAAAGTCTTCTAAGAAATCTGCTCCTAAGAGAGATAATACTCCAATGCAAAACCAAGCTGCTTCAACTACACTAGGTGATATTGATGCACTTGCTGAGTTAAAAGAAAAATTAGAAGGTAAAAACTAATTTCTGTTAGAATATCTTTTAATTAAGTATATAAAGGCATTTACCAAGCGGTAAATGCCTTTTTTATTTATCAACTCCAGAAAGAATTTTATCTTTGTTAAAACGAATGATAATTAATGGATAAATTTGAAGTAACTATATTGGGCTGTGGCTCTGCACTTCCAACAACAAAACATAACCAAACTTCTCAGGTCGTAAATTTTAGGGATAAACTGTTTATGATAGATTGTGGAGAAGGTACACAGCTTCAGTTCAGAAAAGCAAAGTTGAAATTCTCTAGACTAGGGCATATCTTTATATCCCATTTACATGGAGATCACTGTTTTGGGCTGATGGGATTGATTTCTACATTTGGATTACTAGGTCGTACAGCCGATTTATATATTCATGCTCCCAAAGGTTTGGAGGCTGTGATGAAACCTGCTTTGGACTTCTTTTGTAATCCGTTGTCTTACCAAGTGTTCTTTAAGGAATATGACACTAAAAAATCTTCACTGATCTATGAAGATCGGTCATTGCAGGTTACTACCATTCCTTTAAAGCATAGGATGCCTTGTTCTGGTTTTTTATTTCAAGAAAAGATTGGTTTAAATCATATTATCAGAGAACAGGTCGATTTTTATAATGTTCCTACTTATGAAATGAATAGGTTGAAAGCAGGATTTGATTATATTACCCCTGATGGTGAAGTTATATCGAATGCTGTTTTAACAAAACCAGCTGCATTGCCTAGAAGTTATGCTTATTGTTCAGATACAGCTTATAACCCACCAATAATAGAATTAATAAAAGGGTGTGATTTATTGTTTCATGAGGCAACTTTTGCTAACTCAGAGAAAGTAAGAGCTAATCAAACCTATCATTCTACTGCTGAACAAGCAGCAACAATAGCTTTGAAAGCTGAGGTAAAGCAATTACTTATCGGTCATTTTTCTGCAAGATATCCTAATGAAAATATATTATTGACTGAAGCGAATGCTATTTTTCCTATTGTAGAGATAGCCGAAGAACTTAAAACTTATGTTGTTGAATAGTTTTAATTACTAATTGAGTAATATGGAGAAAAATTTTAATGAAGAGCAGATTATATTGTTAATTCAGGAGCCAGAGACTCTTGAATTAGGGTTTAGAGCTCTTGTTTCACTCTATAGCAAGCCTTTGTATTGGCACATAAGAAGAATAGTTCTTACGCATGAAAATGCAGATGATGTTCTCCAAAATACATTTTTGAAAGCTTGGCTAAATCTAGAATCCTTTAGAGGTGATGCTAAATTATCAACTTGGCTGTATCGGATTGCTGTTAATGAGAGCTTAACATTTATCTCAAAACATAAAGAAAAATATTCTGTCGAAATAGATAATCCAGAATTAGGACTAGAAAACGTATTGAAGAGTGATCCCTATTTTGATGGTAAGGAGTTGGATGTGCAACTTCAAAAAGCTATAATGAAGCTTCCTGATAAGCAACGTATTGTGTTTCTTATGAAATACTACGATGACTTGAAGTATACAGAGATTTCTAGAATTTTGGGAACGACAGTAGGAGCTTTAAAGGCGTCCTATCATCATGCCGTAAAAAAGATTGAAGAATTTATTAGCAACCTTGATTAAACCTTTTACTATAATTCTTATCTAACTATAAAGAGGAGGTATATAGATATGAAAAAGATAGATGATTTAAAAAGTAAAGATACTTTCCGTGTGCCAGAGGATTATTTTGATAGTCTAACAGATAACATAATGAGTCAGCTCCCTAAAAAAGAATTGATAGAGCAAGAGCTGCCAAGTGTTACTCGATGGGATAAACTGAAACCTCTTGTTTATTTGGCTGCTGTATTTATTGGTGCAGCTTTAATCATAAGAGTAATGATGCCTCAAAAAGAGAAAATGATTGATTTAGCTACTAATTATAATATTGAAGACGTTTCAGATGAATTTATTCAAGAAACGGTTGATGGGGCTCTGTTTGATGATTATTCCTTACACGTGTATTTAACTAATTATTCAGAATAATAATATTATTATGAAAAAATATATTGCTTGTTTTATTATAGTACTTAGCTCTTTTACTGTATTAAAAGCTAATGCCGTATGTCCACAAAGATTGTCACCTCAGGAGTTTAACAAGAAGCAGCAGGAGTATATCACCGAGCAAGCTGGTTTAACAACTGTTGAATCAAGTGCTTTCTTTAAGCTGTTTTTTGAGTTACAAAGTAAAAAACGGGAGAATGGTAAGGAAATTAATAGATTAATGAAAAGTGCGAAAAATGGATTGACAGAAAAAGAGTATGATGAAACCCTTACTAAAATCTATTTGCTCCGAAAAGAGAATGCTGAATTAGAACTAGAATACTATAAAAAATATAAGGATATCATATCCAACCAAAAGATCTATGATGTAATGAAGGCTGAGGCTAAATTCCATAGAGAAATTATAAGAGGAATGCATCAAAGAGGTAGGGGAGGAAAGAATAGAAATTCAAATTGAAAAAAGGACTGCAATTGCAGTCCTTTTTGGTATCTCATCTACTTTAAATTACCTACCATATTTTCAGGTTTTACCCATTTGTCAAACTCTTCAGCTGTTAGGAAGCCAGAGGAGATCGCTTCTTCTCTTAGTGTCGTTCCATTTTTGTGAGCAGTCTTTGCTATTTGAGCAGATTTTTCATACCCTATATGTGTATTTAAAGCCGTAACAAGCATAAGAGAGTTGTTTACAAGCTCCTTAATTCTGTTTAAGTTGGGTTCAATGCCAGTTACGCAGTGTTCTGTAAAAGATATACAAGCATCGCCTAATAGTTCTGCCGACTGTAAGAAGTTGGCTGCAATAACAGGCTTAAATACGTTTAGTTCATAATTACCATTAGCACCAGCAAATGTTATAGTCGTTTGGTTCCCCATTACTTGAGCACAAACCATTGTTAAAGCTTCATTTTGTGTTGGGTTTACCTTACCTGGCATGATAGATGAACCTGGTTCATTTTCGGGAAGATGCAATTCACCTATGCCTGAGCGTGGACCTGAGCCTAACATTCTAATATCCTGAGCTATTTTAAATAGAGCTACAGCTAGTTGGTTTAAGGCTCCATGAGTGCCTACTACTGCATCATTGGCTGCCAAAGCTTCAAATTTATTGGGAGCAGTAATAAATGGGATTCCTGTAAACTTAGAAATATACTCTGCTACTTTTACATCATATCCTTTGGGTGCATTTAATCCTGTACCTACAGCTGTTCCGCCCAAGGCAAGTTGAGATAAATGAGGAAGAGTTACTTCTATCGCTTTAATGGCATTGCACACTTGCATGGCATAACCAGAAAACTCTTGTCCTAGTGTTAATGGAGTGGCATCTTGTAAATGTGTTCTTCCTATTTTAACGATGTCCTTATAAGCCTTAGCTTTTTTATCTAGAGCATCTTGTAATGCAGAAGCACCCACCAATGTTTTTTCAATAATCTTTTTATAAGCTGCAATATTTAATGCAGTAGGGTAGGTATCATTTGACGATTGAGATTTGTTTACATCATCATTGGGGTGAATTAAACTCTTTTCATCTATACTATGTCCAGCCAAAACAGAAGCTCTCTTGGATATCACTTCATTAACATTCATGTTACTTTGAGTTCCCGATCCTGTTTGCCAAATTACTAAAGGAAACTGGTCATCTAACTTGCCTTCAAGAATTTCATCGCAAACTTTGGCTATTAAATCTCTTTTTTCAGTAGGTAATACTCCTAGGTCACAATTGGCGTAGGCTGCTGCTTTCTTTAGATAGGCGAAGGCATAAATAATCTCTTTGGGCATAGAACCCGATGGTCCTATTTTAAAGTTGTTTCTTGATCTTTCAGTTTGGGCTCCCCAGTATTTATCTGCAGGAACTTTTACTTCACCCATTGTGTCTTTTTCGATTCTATACTTCATAGTTAGTAATTTATTATACAGTTACTAATTACTAACATTAAAGCATACGATGTTGTTATGTATTTCCTGGATATATTTATCCGAAGTGTTAAAAGATTACAAGCTGTTTTAAGATACTCTGTTTTTTTTGACACCGACATGAGAATGACATGTCGGTGTCAGAGTAATGTCTTATCGGTGTTAAGATCTTATTTTGATTTATTCAAAGTATTCTCTAATCTACTACTTGATAGTATGTTGTATAGAAAAATGCATAGAAAATAGGAGGAATATTATGCTCGGTCCAAACTGGTGCATTTCTGTGAGCTACAAGGTCTCTAAAATGTTTTTTATAATCCTTTAGATTTTGCTTCATCCCATATTTTATCCATTTCAGATAGGCTCATCTCATGTAAATTTAAACCTTCTTTTAGGGTATGATCTTCTAAGTAATTAAATCTGCGAATAAATTTTTGATTGGTGAGTTCTAGGGCATTTTCTGGATTGATGCCATATTTTCGAGCAGCATTGATAATACTGAAAAATAAATCCCCAAATTCTTTTTCCGCTTCAGCCTTATCCATGTGTTGAATCTCTACTTGAAGCTCATTAAACTCTTCTTTTACTTTATCCCATACTTGTTCTTTTACCTCCCAGTCAAAGCCTATATTTCTAGCTTTATCTTGTATTCGGTAGGCTTTGATTAATGCAGGCAGAGCATCTGGAACGCCACTTAGTACTCGTTTATTCCCTCCTTTTTCTTTCAACTTCAACTCTTCCCAGTTTGATTCTACTTCGTCAGAACCGTGTACTTGAGTTGTGCCAAAGACATGAGGATGTCTGAATATTAATTTCTCACACAACTTATCACATACATCTTTGATATCAAATTGTTCTTTTTCGGAGCCTATCTTAGCATAAAATCCGATATGGAGAAGCACATCACCAAGCTCTTTGCAGATATCCTCTTGGTCATTTCGCATTAACGCATCACAAAGTTCATAAGTTTCCTCAATCGTATTGGGACGTAAACTTTCATTGGTTTGCTTTCTATCCCATGGGCATTTTTCTCGTAGTTCGTCTAGTACATCTAGAAAACGACCAAAAGCTTCTAGTTTTTCTTCTCTTGTATGCATGATTTTTGATTATTTAAGTTGTCTTCTAATAGGGTTTAAACAAAAGTACATAAATCAAAGACGTGTTTCTCCTTTTAATTTATTAATTTTGCACTCTATAATATACCAATATATAATTGATTTAATTTAATATGGAATTAGCAAGTAAGTATAATCCCGCTAATGTTGAGGAGAAGTGGTACGCCTATTGGATGGACCACAAATTATTTAGTTCAAAACCCGATGGAAGAGAACCCTTTACCGTCGTCATACCTCCTCCTAATGTTACTGGTGTCTTACATATGGGTCACATGCTTAATAATACTATCCAAGATATTTTGGTGCGTAGAGCTCGTATGCAAGGAAAAAATGCTTGTTGGGTTCCTGGCACCGACCATGCTTCGATTGCAACTGAAGCAAAAGTTGTAAATCGCTTGGCTGAACAAGGAGTTAAGAAAACAGATTTAACTCGTGATGAATTCCTAAAGCACGCTTGGGACTGGACAGAAGAGCATGGAGGTATTATTTTAAAACAATTACGCCGTTTAGGTGCTTCATGCGACTGGGATAGAACTGCTTTTACTATGGATGATATTCGTAGTGAAAGTGTTATTAAAGTCTTTGTGGATCTTTATCAGAAAGGACTAATTTATCGTGGTGTACGTATGGTCAACTGGGACCCAGTAGCCTTAACTGCTCTCTCTGATGAAGAAGTTATTCACAAAGAAGAACATAGCAAGCTCTATTATTTAAAATATAAAGTTGAAGGCGAAGATACTTATGCTATTGTAGCTACTACACGCCCTGAAACAATTATGGGTGATACTGCCATGTGTATCAATCCTAATGATCCTAAAAATCAACATCTCAAAGGGAAAAAAGTGATTGTTCCTCTTGTAGGAAGAGTTATTCCTGTAATTGAAGATGATTATGTAGATGTAGAGTTTGGTACTGGATGTTTAAAGGTTACTCCTGCTCATGATGTAAATGACTATATGCTTGGTGAAAAACACAATTTACCAAGTATTGATATTTTCAATGACAATGGTACCTTAAGTGAAGCAGCTGGTTTGTATGTGGGACAAGATCGTTTTGATGTCAGAAAACAAATTATTAAAGATCTTGAAGCCGCAGATTTATTATTAAAGGTAGAAGATTATACCAATAAGGTAGGTTATTCAGAAAGAACAAATGTTGTTATAGAACCTAAACTATCTATGCAATGGTTCTTGAAGATGGAAGATATGTCAGCTAAGGCATTAAAGCCTGTGATGGATGATGAAATTCACTTCTATCCTGAAAAATATAAGAATACATATCGTCACTGGATGGAGAATATACGGGATTGGTGTATTAGCCGTCAATTATGGTGGGGACACCGTATTCCTGCTTATTATTTACCCGAAGGAGGTTATGTAGTAGCTGAATCTGAAGCAAAAGCTCTTCAATTAGCAAAAGAAAAGAGTGGTAATCAAAATCTTAAAATAGAAGATCTTCGTCAAGATGAAGATTGTTTAGATACTTGGTTCTCTTCATGGCTATGGCCTATCTCTTTATTTGATGGAATAAATCATCCAGATAATGAAGAAATGAAGTATTATTATCCTACATCCGACTTAGTAACTGGTCCTGATATTATTTTCTTCTGGGTAGCCAGAATGATTATGGCTGGATACGAATATGAAAATAAGATGCCTTTCAAGAATGTTTACTTTACAGGTATCGTTCGTGATGCTCAAGGGCGTAAAATGTCAAAATCATTAGGTAACTCTCCTGATCCAATTAAGCTAATAGAGCAATACGGTGCTGACGGAGTGCGTATGGGTATGATGTTGGCTGCTCCTGCAGGGAATGATATTCCTTTTGACGTAGCACTTTGTGAACAAGGTAGAAACTTCAATAATAAAATATGGAACTCTTTCCGATTGATTAAAGGTTGGGAAGTAAGTACAGAAATTGAAATTCCAGATACAGCTAAATTAGCTAACCTATGGTTTGAAAGTAAGTTGAATGAAACCATTAAGGAGGTTGATGATTTATTTGGCAAATATAAACTGAACGAAGCCCTTATGGCTATTTATCGTCTTTTCTGGGAAGAATTCTCTTCTTGGTATTTGGAGATAATTAAGCCAGCTTATGGTCAGCCTATTGATGTGTCAACCTATAGTTCAGTATTAAACTACTTTGATGCTTTACTTAAACTACTTCATCCTTTTATGCCTTTCATTACAGAAGAGCTATGGCAAACAATGGATAATCGTAAAGAAGGTGAAAGTATCATGTTCCAAAATGTTTTAGCTTCAGACTATACAAGTGAATCTTTATTGAAGGATTTTGAAGTAATGAAAGAGGTTATTAGTAATATTCGTATGGTTAGAGCCCAAAAGAATATTGCATTAAAGGATGCTTTAGAACTGAATGTTGTTGGAAATAATCCTATTGATTCTTATAACTGTATTATTGAGAAAATGGCTAATGTCTCTGCGATAGAAGAGGTCGAAGATCACGTAGAAGGTTCTTCATCTTTCATGGTAGGAACTCAAGAATTCTGTGTGCCTTTAGCTGGTGCTATTGATGTTGAGGCTGAGATTGCTAAGATGGAGACAGAGTTAAAGCATAAAAAAGGCTTCTTGCAGGGTGTAATGAAAAAGCTAAGTAATGAGCGTTTTGTGAATAGTGCTCCTGCTCAGGTTGTAGAACTTGAAAAGAAAAAGAAAGCAGATGCAGAAAGTATCATTAAGTCTTTAGAAGAAAACATTGAAGCACTTCGTAATGCTTAAATAAAATATTAAACATAATTTATATATCAGAGGGGGTAGTTCGAACTATCCCCTTTGTTATTATGTAATGTAGTAGATCAAAACAGTTCTCTAAGTTTGAGCAAATAATAGCAATACTTGTACAGAAGTAAATGTATAAATAGAAACAAGGCTGCCTTTAGAGGGCAGCCTTGTTTAAAATATTTAGATTCTATTTAATCTTCTAGTAAGTGTTGAAGAAAGTCATCTAGTTCTTGATCTAGGCCTTTTAGTAGCTCATCATTAACAATAAGTAAATCTTCATCAATTAATAATAGATCTTCTATAACTTCACCTTCTTCATCTATTAGTACAAATGAATAAGGTTTTAGAATATCTAGTTTATCGAAAACTCCATTATCTTTTCCTTGTTGAAGAATATTGCTTAATTCTTTAGCAATATCATTGTAAAAGTCTTCATTGTTTTCGTTAATCCATTCCTCTACTTGAGTACTTGCTAATACTTGATCATCATCATCCATAATAGCTAATGAACCAGAATCTGAATTGGGTTGTAAATAAACATCTGTCACTAGTGGTTGTTCTGATCTATTTTGAAGCTCTTTTACAGCAATTTTTATAGACTCATTGATAGTAGCTATAGAAGTTGATGATAAATTCATAATTGGACTCTTTTAAATTTACTCAAAGGTAGAAAAACAAAACAATATTATAGAGATACCAACCGATTAATTTTCGATAACAAAACGATTCATTTGCTGATTTAATATCTCTTTATTCTCAAATCTCTGTTTTAAAAGTTTAGAATATAGAAGACAATTGACATATAGGTCATTGGAATCTTTGAGTTTTGTTGTTGTAGAAGTCATATCTATGTTATAATACTCTTGAGCTAGTGTCAGAGCCTTTTGAATCCATTCATAAGCTAATTCTATTTGATCGGATATTTCTGCATAACCAGCCGCATTATAAGCAGCTTTAATGCGATAAACCATTTTACTGTTGTTGTTATAAATATTCTCACATTCTAAAAGGGCTTTATCAAAATCATTGTTTTTTACAGCCTTATTGGCTAAAGCAAATGGGGGTTCGTCTGTGTATGAAAGTCTACTTTCTGTTTTCCAATGTGGAGTCAAATCTTTTGCTATGGATCTTCCAATTAAATATCCAGCAGTTAATGTATAATCTTCAGGCTTTCTTTTATTCTTATTGGGTATAGTTAGTTGTAGGATAAAAGAATCAGTGATATCTATTGTGTCTTTTTTTCCATGAATAAAAGCTACATCTTTCTCTGTATTATAGATTTGAATAAACGGATTAATGGATTCCATATAGAAAGTAGCAGGGTTTGGATAATTAATTTCTATATTTTGATCTAAAGCATTCACCGCCTCTAATGAAATAATTAAATCGGCATCTATTTTATCTTTCATTTTTTTGAATGTGTCGGTAGGTAAAATGAGAGAATCTGGAACAGCCCATATTGTATCTGCTATAGTAATCTGTTTAAAATAATCGGTTTCAGCGAGTGCCGAAATCATACCATTAAAAATATCTTCCGCTGTAGTTTTTGTAAATGCTAGGTTTTCAGATTGATGCGTTATATCCTTGGGGTGAATATTATTTAAAACAGCTATATGTGTTATCCTTTTAGGAAAAGTTATTTTCCCTGGTTCCATATAGTCAATACTATAATAATTGGAACTTATACTACAAGAAGAGAGTATTAGGAATATGCTGAAAATAGTAAAAAAGTTGAATGAATGTTTTTTCATATCCTGCTTTATTATGAACTGAACCAAAAATAGGAATAAATCCTTACTATATAAACAAAAAAGAGCAACCTTTTGTTGGTTGCTCTTCTATATTTGAGATTTAAGTATGCTTATGCATTCTTGCCATGGCAGTGTTTGAATTTCTTACCGCTACCACAAGGACAAGGATCATTTCTTCCTACTTTAGTTGGAGCAACATAAGGCTCGTTTTTAGGTTGTTCACGAGTATCTTTAGCTGCTGCTTCATCCATACCTTCAGGTCTTGATAAGTCTTGTTTCTCTTCTCTGTATTGAGGAGCTTGCTTTTGTGGTTCTGGAGCAGCTTCTTGTACTTCAGCTGGATCTTGAATTGGTATTTGTCCTCTCATTAATACAGTGATTGTTTTGTCATTAATCTTATCGACCATATAATCGAATAGCTTAACAGACTCCAATTTGTAAATAAGAAGTGGATCTTTCTGTTCGTAACTTGCATTACGTACAGATTGTCTTAGATCATCTAGTTCTCTTAAGTTCTCCATCCAAGCTTCATCGATGAAGTGAAGTAGAATTGCTTTTTCAAATGCTTCAACAACAGCTTTACATTCTGTGTCATAAGCTCTTTTTAAGTTGCATGAGATGTTGTATACTCTCTTACCGTCCGTAATAGGGATAAGAATGTTTTCATACATCTGTCCGTGGTTTTCGTAAACTTGTTTGATAACAGGGAATGCAATCTTAGAAAGAGTGTCTGATTTTTCTTTGAATTTATCTATAGCAGCATTGAATGTTATTTCAACTAATTCATTAATGTTACCTTCTTTGAGTTGTTCTTCAGTAAAAGGTATATCCATAGCAAATAGGCGTAGGATTTCCATTTTACAGTTTTGGTAGTCATCACGATTGTCTTGTACAGCAACATCACAACGGTCCCAAATCATATTTACTATGTCCATACCAATACGTTCTCCCATTAAAGCATGGCGACGTTTTGTATAGATTACGTTACGTTGTTTATTCATAACGTCATCATATTCTAGTAAATATTTACGAGAACCAAAGTGGTTTTCTTCAACCTTCTTCTGAGCTTTTTCAATAGAGCGAGAGAGCATTTTGTGCTCAATCATTTCTCCTTCTTTAAAGCCTAGAGTATCCATCATTTTGGTTACTCTTTCAGGAAGAGAAAGACGCATTAAGTTATCTTCCAATGAAAGGAAGAAAATAGAAGAACCTGGGTCTCCCTGACGTCCTGCATGACCTCTTAACTGTCTATCGACACGACGAGATTCGTGTCGCTCTGTACCAATAATTGCAAGACCACCTAAGTCTTTTACTTCTTTTGAAAGCTTAATATCGGTACCACGACCTGCCATATTTGTTGCAATAGTAACTGTGCCCTTTTGTCCAGCTTGAGCAACAATATCTGCTTCTCTTTGGTGTAGTTTAGCATTTAATACGTTATGTGGAATATTACGCATATTCAACATACGACTAAGCATCTCCGAAATATCTACAGCTGTAGTACCCACTAAGACTGGACGCCCATCTGCAACAAGTTTTTCAATTTCTTCAATTACAGCTTTATATTTTTCACGTTGTGTCTTATAAACACGGTCGTTCATGTCAATACGAGAAATAGGCTTATTTGTAGGAATAACTACAACATCTAATTTGTAAATATCCCAGAACTCACCCGCTTCAGTTTCAGCAGTACCAGTCATACCTGATAACTTATGGTACATACGGAAGTAATTTTGAAGAGTAATAGAAGCAAATGTTTGAGTTGCTGCTTCTACTTTGACTCCTTCTTTTGCTTCAATAGCTTGGTGAAGACCATCAGAGTATCTACGGCCTTCCATGATACGACCAAGTTGCTCATCGACAATCTTAACTTTGCCATCAACAACAATGTACTGGTCGTCTTTCTCAAACATAGTATACGCTTTAAGAAGCTGATTGATGGTATGCACTCTTTCAGATTTGATAGCATAATTATTCATCAATTCATCTTTCTTCTGAAGTTTTTCTTCTTCAGTTAAGCCACTTTGATTTTCTAGTTCAGATAATTGAGCAGCAATATCAGGTAGTACGAATAATTTAGTGTCATCTGATTTACCCGTAATTAAGTCGATACCTTTATCGGTAAGATCTACACTATTTAATTTTTCATCAATAACAAAGTAAAGAGGATCAGTTGCCTCGTGCATACGTTTGTTATTCTGCTCCATAAACATTTCTTCAACTTTTAGCATACCAGTTTTTATACCTGGTTCACTTAAAAATTTGATAAGAGCTTTGTTTTTAGGCATTGATTTATGGCTACGGAATAAGGAAATAAATCCTTGTTCTTGCTCTGCTTGATCTTCTGATTCAATTAATTTTTTAGCTTCTGCTAAATAAGCTGTAGCCAATTTTTTTTGTGCAGCTACTAGTCTTTCCACTAGAGGTTTTAATTCATCAAATAGCTGTTCATCTCCTCTTGGTACTGGTCCAGATATAATAAGAGGTGTTCTAGCCTCATCAATAAGCACAGAGTCAACCTCATCAACTATACCATAGTTGTGTTGTCTTTGTACCAAGTCTTGAGGGCTACGTGCCATATTATCTCTCAAGTAGTCGAAGCCAAACTCATTGTTGGTACCATAAGTGATATCTGCTAAGTATGCTTGTCTACGAGCTTCAGAGTTAGGTTGGTGTTTGTCGATGCAGTCAATAGATAATCCATGGAACATATAAATAGGTCCCATCCATTCAGCATCACGTTTTGCTAGGTAATCATTTACGGTGACAACGTGAACACCATTTCCTGTTAGAGCATTTAAGAATACAGGGAGAGTCGCTACAAGAGTTTTACCTTCCCCTGTTGCCATTTCTGCAATTTTACCTTTGTGTAATACTACACCACCAAACAGCTGTACATCATAATGAATCATATCCCATACGATTTCATTACCACCAGCTTGCCAGTGATTTTGATAAATTGCTTTATCTCCATCAATGCGTACGAAATCCTTGGTTGCAGCTAGAGTTTTATCAAACTCAGTAGCAGTAACAACAATTTCTTCGTTTTCTGAAAAACGACGGGCTGTATCTTTTACAATTGAAAAAGCAACAGGCAAAACTTCATCTAGTGCCTTCTCGTAGATTTCTAGTATTTCTTTTTCAAGTTTGTCAATTTGATTAAAGATTTCTTCTCTTTTTTCAATCGGAGTATCTTCAATTGAGGCTTTTAGAGCATCAACTTTTGTTTGCTCTTCGCTAGCACAATCTTTAATGTATTTCTTTAATTCAATAGTTTTTGCTCTTAAGCTATCATTATCAAGCTTTTGAACGTCTGGATAAGCAGCTTTTACTTTTTCAACCCAAGGCTTGATATCCTTCATGTCTCGGCTTGATTTGTTTCCAAAAAGCTTACTTAGTAAGTCAGTAAATCCCATGTATATTGTTTATTTATTTGCTAAAAATGAAAGTGAAAAACTTTGCTGTCACAAAGTTACATTAAAATGCTGATTTTTCAGAACATTTATGAAAAATGAATGAAAAGGATCTATCGTATGCGATCGATAGCTTTCGATCTAGAGCCATTAGGTGCTCTAATTTTAATGGTTTGAGCAATGGTTGGAGCTATTGCTTCAGCTGATATAGGAGTATTAATTACTTCTGCCTTAAAAGGTGCTCCTAAAAAGATAGTAGGAGTTTGAATTGCAGAATAATTAACGGTAGATTGAACGTCTTTCTCATTGATTATTTGCCAGCCAGGAAGTACTTCAATTACTAAATCTCCTGATCTTTTTTTATGAAAGCTATTACGTTCTAATTCTTTATATGGGTTCCAAGAGCCTAATAATAAATCTTGTGCGTAATATACCTCATTTACGCCACTAAATTGAGATAAGAAATTGGCGGCTCTTTGCTGAACATCTTCTATCTTTAATTTTTTATCTTCAATCAGCTTGTGATTTAGATAAATTTGTAAGTCGTGGTGTGCCTCTACAAACTGACCTTCACCATAGTAGGCCATTAAGTAGAGATTAAGGAGTGCAGAACATCTATTTAGATAAAAATCTCCAGTAGGAATTCTATGTTCTTTTAAAACATTACCTGTTTGGCCATTGACATAACCTGTAGAAGTAACATAAAAAATCGTATTCTTTAGACCGATTTTATTATCAATTATTTGTAATATTTGTGCTATACTTCTATCTAGTCGTATATAAGTATCTTGTATCTCAAGGGATGCTGCCTCACTCGTACCTAATGCATTTCCTCCATAAAAAGATAATTGGATAAAGTCGGTAATGTCATCTTCACCTACTCCGCTTTGTCGAAACAATTGTTCTGCCAATAATACAATTTCTTCGTTAATTATCGGACTTATTGGCACTTTGGCATATTGTTCACTATTGCTATTACTAGTTAGGCTATGCCTAAAGCTTTTTTTACGTCCATTAAGAGATTGGTTATAATTCTCTATAGGTAGGAGAGGAACCCATTCTAAACTATTTTCTCTATAGTAAATAGGATTTTGCTCATTATATTGGCTTGCCCACCAAGGGAAGTCTGAATAGTAAGTTGAGCCACACCATTTCCCTGTTTCTTTATTAAACCATAAAGCTGCATCTGCCGCATGACCAGCAGATAGAATAGCCATGTCAGCTTCTGGAGCTATAGAATATACGATAGCCTTTCCGTGAGAAGCTAGTTTTAGTTCGTCTGTAATTGTTGAACTCAATAGATTTTGAGCTGATGAACTAAGGCTTGTGTAGTTTCCCATATAAGCTGAATCATAGATGCAGCTTTTGGGTTGCATGGTGGATAAGTCTAACCACTGATTAGCTATTATTCCATGTATAGATGGTGTGGTACCCGTATTTAATGTTGCAGTAGTATTAGAGCGGTCTCTTTTTGCTAGAGAGAAATCAGTATCTTTATATACCAATCCTTCTTTCCACAATTTTTTAAATCCGTCTTCTCTATAAAGATTCCAATAGGCCTCGATCAGCTCCGTACTTAATTGGTCAATATTAAGACCAACAACAACCTTGGGCTCTACTTTCATAGATTGAGCTTGTAAGCTTGTTATAGCAATTGCAGTAAGTATTGAAGTAATGAGTCCTCTCATCTTTTTGTATGTATTAATAGGTTAGTTAATGATCTTAACCACAAACATCCTGCCAAAGGTAATATCGCAAAGTCGAAATTTTGAGGAATTAGGCTAAAAAACACTATAAAAAGTGTTAAAACGCCTAAGTTTATATAATGGTAGGTCACTTTTTTCTGTTTTTTCTCTAAATATCCAATATATGGAGCTAAAACGAGATGAAGAGGATGAAATAAAATAATAAGATAATTAGGGCTTACTGTAGGGTGCTCTGAAAATAGAGCTAAGAAAGTAAGGACACATCCTACGACTCCGAAGATTGCAAAAGTAAAAGTATCCAAAACCCAATAGCTTTTCTTTTTCTTATACTCTAATAAAGAGGTTAGGAAAAATAAAAAAAACAAAGTTGAAAATATGATTGTAGGGGTTGGTATAATAGCTATTGTTTCTTCTTTATGAGGCGTTTTTAATAACTCTTTTATAGGTTTTACGATTGGCTTAGAATCAAAATTTGTGTGATTCAATATATGCATTAGTTCAATAGGTATAAAGGTTTTGTCTTTGATGGACATAACTTTATCTGCATCACTTCCAAGGCAGAGGTCAATACCAAACTGACTCCATGGAAAGTTTTCGGTGTACTTATGAATGATGGATCTAAATGTATATATTTTGTCAGAATCATCTTGGAGGAGTAAGGGTTCATGTAGTGCTCCAATAATTTGGTCTAGTGGTCGAGTTGCACAATTGTCAAATAAAAAATTATATCTGTAAATCCTATTTTGAGGTTGATAATTAAGTTCAAGTGCATCGACTAATCGACTTTTTTCTTCAATTGTTAGATTTAGTTCTTGCTCCCAAACGCTCCTTTTATAGAAGTCATACTCATACATAAAATAATCAAAAGGAACTTTCCCTAATTGGTAGTCTGTGTGTCCAAGAGCAAATCGCCAGATAAAGTGATCACTTTTAAAATCAAAGATGCCATAATTATATACTTCATCATAATTAGTATGTGGAACTGTGACTCTGATAGCAGTGTGTCCAAATAGTGTATATATTTCATCACCTGGACTGCAAGTCAGAAGGCTTATTCGGATTGAGTCAGAGTAGGGGTAGGGTGTATTAGCTTTGGAAATGAGTAAGAAGCTAAAAAAGAATATTGTTAGGAGTGCTTTTCTCATTATTTTACTATTAATTTGTAGCAAAGATAGGCTTATTTTCTCATTACCTTAGAGATTATATTTTAAATAACACTCTTAGTTTATTCAAACTTGCTTATCTTTGTTACTTTATAATATTATAGATAGACAGTGAATCTGATTATTGATATAGGAAACACGGTAGCTAAGGTTGCTGTATTTAATCCAGAAGGATCAATTATAGATATATTATATTGTTCGAATAAGTCTCTAGATCATTTGTGTGAGATTTGTCGAAAATATCCTATAAAGAGAGGAATCATAGCTACAGTTATAGACTTGACAGAAGAAGTCGAACGAAAGCTAAAATCTCTTTCTATACCTATGATTTGGCTGGATCATACGACACCTCTACCTATAACAATTTTGTATAAAACTCCTCAAACTCTCGGATATGATAGAGTTGCAGGTATTGTAGGAGCGTATACTGAATTTCCCAATACAAATATTTTAGTGATTGATGCAGGAACGGCTATAACTTATGATTTTATAGATGATAAAGGCCAATTTCATGGAGGAAATATCTCTCCAGGAATACGAATGCGTCTTCAGGCACTTCACAGCTTGACAGGGAGATTACCTTTGGTAGATCCTGATGGAGAAATAAAAGCCTTAGGCCAAACAACAGAAGAAGCAATTAGAGCAGGAGTATTTAAAGGCGTTGAGTTTGAAATGCTTGGTTATGTGGAACGAATGAGTATCCAGTATCCTAATCTTTTGGTTTTTTTAACGGGTGGTAATGACTTTTCTTTTGAAACGAAGTTAAAAAGTAGCATATTTGCAGATAGATTTCTTGTTATTAAAGGATTGAACAGAATATTAAACTACAATAAATGGGACGAATAAACAAAATAGTATGTGCTGTAATAGTCACTCTATTTTCGGGAGTTGCTTTAGCGCAGAATAACACAAACTCTCCCTATACACGATACGGCTTAGGTCAGTTAACTGATCTTGGGTCAAGTAAAAGTAAAGCTATGGGTGGCGTTGGTTTTGCGTTGCGTGACAACTCACAAATAAACCTCTTAAACCCAGCTTCATATACAGCAATGGACTCTCTTACTTTTTTGTTTGAGGGAGGTGTCAGTTTCCAAAACGCAAACATTGATGATGGCTCGACAAAGTTAAATGCTAAAAACTCTAGTTTAGATTATCTCGCTGTTCAGTTTCGTCTAAAAAAATGGATGGCTATGAGTGTAGGACTTCTTCCTTTTTCAAATGTTGGATATCAAATTGTTGAAGGTAGGGTTAATGAAGATGACCCCGAAGCTAATGTCGCTTTTACGCATAAAGGCAATGGAGGTTTGCATCAATTCTATACAGGTATCGGTTTGAATCCAATTAAGGGTTTGTCTGTTGGGGCTAACGTTTCATTCTTGTGGGGATCAATAACGCATAATATCTCTATGTATTTCCCGAATGCATCAGAAAGTGATAAGAGAAAGGCTTATAATGATAAAGTATCTCTAAAAAGTGCTAAAATTGATTTTGGAGCTCAGTATTCATATCCTATTGGGAAAGATGATGAATTAACAATTGGAGCTGTTTATACTCCTAAAATGAGTATGTCTAATGATACTGAAACAACTACCGTTTTCAATCATCAAGTATTGAAAGAAGGCTCTTCTAAATTTGACTTACCTAGTAGCTTTGGTTTAGGAGTAGCTTATAATTGGAATAAAAAATTATTAGTATCTTTAGATTTATTACATCAAAAGTGGAGTAAAGCTAAATATTATGATAAAACGGATGCTTACCTTGATTACAACAGAATATCTGTTGGTGCAGAATACTCTCCTAATATCTTTGCAAGAAACTACTTTGCAAGAATAAAATATAGAGTAGGTATGTATTATGCTGATCCTTATTATAAAATTGAAGGGAAGCGTGCTGCAAGGGAATATGGCGTTAGTGCAGGGATAGGTCTACCAATCCCTAAAGTAAAATCTCAATTAAATGTCTCTGCTCAATATATCCGTATAGATGGTAGATCAGACAATTTCTTAAAAGAGAATTATTTAAGAATAAATGTAGGCTTAGTCTTTAATGAAAGATGGTTTGCAAAACGTAAGATTTAAAGAATAAAAGTACGTAAATAAATATAACTTAAGATGAAGATTACAAAACTATTAGCTGTTGTATTACTACTGTTAGGAGTTACCAATGTCTCCGCACAGGTAGATGAGAAATGTCTATCGAATAGTAGTATTTCACACGAAGCCGTTAAGGTTGGAAACTACAAAGATGCTTATGAACCATGGAAAGAGGTAATAAAAGATTGTCCTCTACTACGTTATTATACTTTTACCGATGGTTTCAAAATCTTAACTAGTTTCTTGGATAAGGCAGAAAAGAGCTCTGCAGATTATACTAAATATTTTGATGAGTTGATGCAACTTCATGATTCTCGTATGGAGTATATTCCTCAATTTAATGAAAAAGGAGTAACTAATATCCCTTCTGTTGATGCAGCACTCGGACTTAAAGTGATAGATTATCTAACATACAGTACTAATCCCGATTATAACTTGGCTTATGATTGGACTAAAAAATCAGTATTAGCAGAGAAAGCTGATTCTCAGCCAGCTGTTTTGTTTTATCTAGTAAACCTTTCTTTAGCTAAACTTCAAACTGATGCAACTTTTAAAGAATCATTTGTAAATGACTATTTATTTGCAAGTCAGCTTGCTGAGGAAGCAATAGAAACGAGTACAAAAGATGTCTATAAAAAAGCTTACGAAGATACCAAAAATAGTTTGACTGCTCTTTTCATTAATAGTGGAGCTGCAGACTGTCAATCTTTACAAGATATTTATGCTCCTAAGGTAGAAGAAAACAAAGATAACATTGAGTACTTGAAACAAGTAATATCTGTTATGGAAAGCCTTAAATGTAGAGATCAAGAAGCTTACGCTCAGGCATCTTTTTATTCATACCAGATTGAACCAACTGCTGAGGCAGCGATGGGTTGCGCTATGAGATCTTATAAAAAAGGAGATATCAATGAAACAATTAAATTTATTGATGAAGCTATGGGTCTAGAAGTAGAGCCAGCTAAAAAAGCAGAAAAAGCTTATTATGCAGCTACATTCCTTTTTGCAGGTAAAAGATATAGTCAAGCTAGAAGTTATGCACTTAAAGCATTAGGTTTTGACCCTAATAATGGATCAGCTTATATACTTATCGCAAAACTTTATGCTTCAAGTCCGAACTGGAGTGATGAAGCAGTTTTAAACAAGTGCACTTATTTCTTGGTAATCGATAAGTTGCAAAGAGCTAAGGCTGTCGATTCAAGTGTGGCAAATGAAGCTAATGAGTTAATTAGAGTTTATTCTCAATACACACCAACTGCTCAAGATCTATTTATGTTAGGTTATAAAGCAGGTGATTCAATAACTATAGGTGGATGGATTGGAGAATCAACAACTATTAGATAAACTAGTATGTTTTTGAATAAAAACAATACAAAAAATACATTTATAAAAAGCATAACAGTGACTCTTTCAGTCACTGTTATGCTTTTTTTGATATTCGCGTCTTCATCTTGTACTAGGAAGAAGGATAACTTAGCAGATAAAATAACAAATAGAGATTCCTTGCCATTATTGAATACAATTGGTGTTGAATCTCTAGTTTCAGATTCAGGAGTTATCCGTTATCGAATATTGGCAGGAGAGTGGCTTATCTTTGATAAAGCTGAGCCTTCCTATTGGTCTTTCGAAAAAAAAATACATCTTGAGAGATTTGATAGTTTGCTTCGAATTGATGCCCAAATTGATGCTGATACAGCTTATTTTTATGATAAAGATCGTCTATGGGAGCTTCGAGGTAATGTTAAAATTGTAAATTTAAAAGGTTCCACATTTACAACAAATTTGTTATATTGGAATCAACAAACTGAAAAAGTCTATTCAGATGAGTATATTACGATTGAGGATGGAGATAATATTTTCCATGGAATCGGTTTTGATGCTGATCAACGATTAGAGGTATATACAATTAGAAAGCCAACAGGAATTGGTTATGTAGACTTAAATGAGGCGAAAAAAGATTCAGATTCAATAAATAACTAATGGCAACTATAATATTACTACTTCTACTTACAATGTTATTCTCTGCATTCTTTTCAGGAATGGAGATTGCATTTGTGTCTGTGGATAAGTTACGCTTTGAAATGGAAAAGGGGAAAGGATTTAGTTCTAAGATACTATCCTTGTTTTTCAATAATCCCAATAACTTCATTTCCACAATGTTGGTCGGTAATAATATAGCACTTGTTATCTATGGGATTTTGATGACTTATGTCTTAAACTATTTATTTCTTGATGCTTTAGTTTCTAATCAGTTTTTAAAAATGCTGTTTCAAACTATCTTATCAACTATCATTATCTTATTTACAGGAGAGTTTTTACCTAAAACCCTTTTTAAGATTAATCCCAATTTAGTCCTTAAGGTATTAGCCTTACCTCTATTCTTATGTTATATTATCCTTTATCCGATTTCTTTGCTGGCATCAACTTTGTCTTATTTATTGTTGAGAGTCTTTGGTGTAAAAGTAAATAAAGAAGTTTCTAATAAAGCTTTCTCTAAAATTGATCTTGACTACTTTATTCAGTCGGGAATTGAAAACATTGAAAGCAAGGATGAGATTGAAAATGAAGTTCAAATATTTCAAAATGCTCTTGATTTCTCGGCTATAAAAATAAGAGACTGTATGGTTCCACGTACAGAAATTGTAGCATTGGATGTGAAGGCCTCGCAAGAAGATTTAATGAATATCTTCATTGAAACAGGACTTTCTAAGATTATTATTTATGATGAAAATATTGATAAGGTAGTAGGCTATATTCACTCCTCTGAAATGTTTCGAACTAAGTCGGATTGGCAGAAAAGAGTTCAAGATGTTCCTATAGTACCCGATACTATGGCTGCTCATAAATTAATGAAACTCTTTATGACCTTGAAGAAGACTATTGCTGTGGTTGTCGATGAGTTTGGAGGAACATCCGGAATTGTTTCTTTGGAAGATCTTGTTGAAGAGATATTTGGAGATATAGAAGATGAGCATGATACATCCACCTTTGTGTGTAAAAAAATAAATGATGTTGAATTTATTTTATCGGCACGGTTGGAAATTGAAAAAGTAAATGAAATGTTTGATCTTGACTTACCTGAATCTGATGAGTATTTAACAATTGGAGGTCTTATTTTACATTTTTATCAAAGTCTACCTAAGTTACACGAAGTGATAATAATTAATAAATTTCAATTTAAAACACTGAAAGTAACAACCAATAAAATAGAGCTGGTGCGTTTAAATATAATAGAATAAGCACTTTGTTGAAATATTTATTGTCTATAACTTAGACGCGTGTATGGTTTTTTTGTATCTTCGTGCGCTTATATACATGATTAATAAAAAACAAAAATAGTATAAATTAAAAATGGCAACACTACAAAACATTAGATCCAAAGGGCCTCTTTTGGTCGGAGCGATCGCTTTAGCACTTTTTGCATTCATCGCAGGTGATGCATTAAAGGTATTTCAACCTAGACAGCCACATGATGTGGGTGAAGTAGATGGTAAAGCTCTTTCTATCTCTGAATATCAGTTATTAGTTGATGAATATACTAATATTCAAAAAGGCTTTTCTGGTAGAAACTCATTAAGTGAAATGGAAACAAACCAAATTAAAGATATGGTTTGGAATACTTATGTAAGTAATCAAGTTATCGCTAATGAAGCAGACAAACTTGGTTTGGTTGTGACTAAAGCAGAACTTAATAATATCCTTGATCAAGGAGTTAACCCTACATTCAGAATTGTACCTATGTTTTTTAATGAACAAACAGGACGTTTTGATAAGGATAAACTATTTATGTTCTTAGCAGAATATGCAAAACTAAGTAAGACGGCTGGTATTGATCCCAACTATATGGGAAGCATGCAACAGTTGCACGCTTTATGGGCTTTTGTTGAAAAATCATTGATTCAAGAAAAACTTGCAGAAAAATACATGGCTTTGGTTGGATCCGCATTCGGTACAAATAAAGTAGAGGTCGAATCAGGAATTGAGGGTAGATTAAATCAGGCTAATCTAACAGCTGCACTTATTCCTTTCACAAGTGTTGATGATTCTAAGGTAGAGGTTACTGATGCAGATCTTCAAAAAGAGTATGATGCTAAAAAAGAAATGTTTAAGCAAGATACAGAGTCACGTCAAGTAAAATATATTGATGTTAAGATTAATCCTAGTGTTGCAGACGTTGAAGCTCTAGAACAAGAAGTATCTGAATATGCTGAGCTATTACGCAATGAAAAAGATAATTATGCTTCAATTATAAATAATACCTCAGGTTCAAACATTCCATATAATGATGTTTATTTGAGTTTGGAATTGTATCCTGAAGATGTTATTGCTCATGTCAAAGAAACATCGGTTGGTGATACTTTTGGACCTTATACTAATGCTCAAGATGCCACAATTAACGTGGTAAAAGTAGTGGATAAAAAGAATTTACCAGACTCTGTTCAGTTTAGAATGTTGCAAATTCAGGGTCTTGAAGCAGATGCGTTAGTTAAAAAGTCTGATAGTATTGTTAATGCTTTAAATAATGGTGCAAGTTTTAAATCTATAGCAGAGGAAGAACAACAGCCATCTGAAGCATTCTGGATTTCAGAAAACACAATCGCAAATCAAGAGCAATTTGTGCTTTACAATACATTATCTACAATGCAACCAAACGAAATTAAATCATTACCTGTTCAGTCTGGTAATATTATTCTGCAGTTGGTTGATCGTAAAGTCTTTAAGGATAAATACAAATTAGCTGTAGTGAAAAGAACTATGGAAATTAGTAGTGAGACAGCTAATAAAGCTTATAATGATTTCAGTCAATTCGTAGCAGAGAACTCTACAGTTCAATCTATGATCGACAATGCTGAAGAAGCTGGTTATAGTGTTTCTACACAAGAGCTAACTACCTCTATGCATACAGTAGGTAATATTTCCTCTACTAAAGAGGCTGTAAGATGGATCTTTGACTCTAAGACTGGTCAGGTTTCAAATATCTATGAATGTGGTGAAGGTGATCATCTTCTTGTAGTAGGCCTAACAGATATTATTCCAGCAGGCTATCGTCCGTTAAGCTATGTAAAGGATGGTCTTAAGAATTTAGTGTTGAATAATAAGAAAGCTGAATATCTTGAAAATCAAATAGCTTCTGTTAATGCTAAATCTATTTCAGATGTAGCTTCTATTGAAAATGCTGTAGTAGATACTATTAAGCATGTCACATTTAACTCTCCAGCATTTATCTCTAAAACGAACTCAAGTGAACCTGTTGTGAGTGGTTATGCTGCTGTAGCTAAGGAAGGTGTATTGAGTGGCCCAATTAAAGGCAACGCCTCAGTAATGGTCTTGAATCTATTGAATCGTGATAAATCTGAAGAAGAAGTAGATGCAACAGTAGAACGTACTAGAATCGAAAGTGAAATGATGTATTTTGCTAACGGACGTACTATTTTACAAGACCTTATTGAAAAGGCTGTGATCGTTGATAATCGTTATTTATATTTCTAAATAATAAAATTAATAGAACTTAAAAGAAAGGGTTAGCGAATAATGCTAGCCCTTTCTTTTGTTATATTGATAGAAGTAGATTCAAAAAATAAGTATTTTATTGCTTACATTTGTAAGAAGGTATTATAATTAATAGTAGATTAGATGAATATGGATAAGAAACCTCTTTTAGGAATGACTTTGTCGGAACTTCAAGTATTAGTGTCTCAAGCAGGATTGCCTAAGTTTACAGCTAAACAAATAGCCTCTTGGTTATATGAAAAAAAGGTGACAAATATTGATGAGATGACTAACCTCTCCAAAAAGAATAGAGATCTTCTTAATCAAGAATACACAGTTGGTGCAGCAAATCCTATTCAAGCTGTAAAATCTGTTGATGGTACTATTAAATATCTTTTTTCGGTAGGAGATAAAAATTCTATTGAATCAGTGTACATTCCTGATGAAGATAGAGCAACTTTATGTGTGTCTTCACAAGTGGGATGTAAAATGAATTGCTTATTTTGTATGACTGGAAAACAAGGGTTTTCAGGTAATCTTTCAGCAAATCAAATTTTGAATCAAATCCAAACAATACCCGAGTCTGATACATTAACCAATATTGTTTTCATGGGAATGGGTGAGCCTATGGATAATCTAGATGAGGTATTAAAAGTGTTAGAAATATTGACATCTGATTATGGCTATAAGTGGAGCCCTAAACGTATTACTGTTTCAACAGTCGGTGTGCGGAAAGGTTTCGAGAGGTTTTTACAAGAAAGTGATTGCCATTTAGCTGTTAGTATTCATACTCCTATAGCTTCGCAGAGAAAGGATTTAATGCCTGCTGAAAAAGGTTTGCCTATTTCTGAAATGGTCAACATCTTACGAGATTATGATTTTTCTAAACAAAGACGTTTGTCTTTTGAATATATAATGTTTAAGGGAGTTAATGATAGTATTAGTCATGCTAAAAAGCTGTTAGAGCTGTTGGATGGGTTAGTGTGTAGGGTGAATTTAATTCGCTTTCATGCTATACCTAATGTAGATTTGAATGGATCTGATATGGAAACCATGACTGTTTTTAGAGATTATTTGACAAAGAATGGGGTTTTTACGACCATTAGAGCTTCGAGAGGTGAAGATATATTTGCAGCTTGTGGTATGTTATCAACTATGGAAAAAAATAAAAACAAATAATTATGAAAACGCGTAAATTTTATTGGACTTTATTGATTATAGCAATAGCAGTCTTTTCAGGTTGTAAGCAGGGTGGTAAAAGAGGGGTGTTGACGCCTACTTCAAGTGCCCTACCTTATGAACTTCTAGTTGTAATAGATAATAGTATAAAAGAGAGTAGTGCTGGGGAAGCCTTGATTAACGTTCTTACAAGTAATGTTCCTGGTTTGCCCCAACCTGAGAGTGCTTTTAAACTAATGTATACAGATCCTCAACATTTCGATGGGATTTTAAAACCAATACGAAATATTGTCATTGTGAATATTGGTAAAACATATACTGAAGCTCGTTTTAATACTGCTACTGATGTTTATTCATTTCCTCAGTCCATATTAACTGTTCAAGCTCCTAGTATTGAGAGCATGAAAGATTACTTAGATCAAAATGGAATGGCGATTGTTGATTATTTCACTAAAGCAGAGATGAATCGTCAGATTCGTATCTTGGAAAAGAATCACAGTGATGTGATTTCTAACAAGGTAAAAGAAATGTTTGACTGTGATGTTTGGGTCTCTGGCGAGTTAGCATCTTCTAAAGTAGGAAAAGATTTCCTTTGGACAGGAACGAATGAGGGAACTTCTGATCGTTATTTTGTTATGTATTCAATACCTTATGAAGACGATAAATCATTCACTAGAGAGTATTTTCTTCATAAAAGAGACTCCGTAATGCAAGAGAATATACCAGGAGCTGAAGAAGGAATGTATATGACTACTGTCCCTGAGTACACTGATGTTAAAGTGATAAATGTACAAAATGAATACACTTTAGAAGCTCGTGGTTTGTGGAAAATTAAAAATGATATGATGGGTGGTCCTTTTATCTCTCATATGAGATTAGACCAACAAAATAAAAAATTGATTTTTGCGGAAATTTTTGTTTATGCTCCAGAAAAAATGAAGCGTAATTTAGTTAGGCAGATGGAAGCGTCTCTTTATACACTTCGTTTATCAGCTGCATTAACTACAGATAATAATGCAGAAACAGATATAGTAAAAGATTAAACGACTAATGAAAAATAGAAAAATAAGAATAGGTATAACACACGGTGATATTAATGGTGTGGGATATGAAGTTATTCTAAAGACTTTTGCTGCTTCGGGTATGTTTGATATGTGTACCCCTATAATTTATGGTTCTCCTAAAGTGGCAGCTTACCATCGCAAAAGTTTAGAAATCTCGACAAACTTTAGTATTATAAATAATGCTGAGGAAGCTGAGGATAATAAGTTAAGTGTCCTTAATTGTGCAGACGATGATATTAGAGTTGAGTTTGCTAAGGAAGATAAAAATGCCGGAAAAGCAGCTTTGCAATCGCTAGAAAGAGCGGTAGATGATTATAAAAAAGGTCTTATTGATGTGGTAGTTACAGCTCCTATAAATAAGCACTCTATCTATTCAGAAGATTTTCATTTTCCTGGTCATACGGAATATCTGGAAGATAGATTAGGAGAGGGTAATGAGTCTTTGATGGTCTTATTAAAAGGTGATTTTAGAATAGCAGTAGCTACTGGTCATATGCCAATAAGAGAAGTTCCTTCAGCATTAACTCAAGAGTTATTAGAAAATAAGATATCTATATTTAATGATTCGTTGATTGAGGATTTTGGTATTGCGCGGCCAAGAATAGCTGTACTCGGATTAAACCCCCATGCAGGAGATAATGGATTGTTGGGTAAAGAAGAAATAGAAGTTATTACTCCAGCAATTCAAGCTATGTCTGAAAATGGGATATTTTGCTATGGACCATTTCCTGCTGATGGATTCTTAGGATCAGGTGTTTATTCTAAATTCGATGGTATTCTAGCCATGTATCATGATCAGGGATTAATACCTTTTAAAGTCTTAGCTATGGATGAAGGGGTAAACTTTACAGCAGGTTTGCCTGTAGTACGAACATCTCCAGCTCATGGAACAGCTTATGATATAGCAGGTAAAGGGATAGCTAGTGAGTCTTCGTTTAGAAATGCAATTTATACAGCAATAGATGTATTTAACTATAGAGAAGAACAAGAAGAATTACAAGAAAATCCTCTTGAAAAATTATATTATAATCGTAAGGATGATAGTGATAAGTTAGATTTGGATAAAGATGATTCTGACCAAGATGATTTCTAAAAAAGGATATTATTTATAATATGACTAATGCTGAAATACAAAAAGTAAAGCTTCGGTTTTCAATTATAGGAAACTGTGATGAATTATTGAGAGCTATTGATATTGCGATTCAAGTGGCTCCTACAGATTTATCCGTGTTAATTACAGGAGAAAGTGGTGTAGGAAAAGAAAGTTTTCCTCAAATAATTCACCAGTATAGTGCTCGTAAACATGGTAAGTATATTGCTGTAAACTGTGGCGCCATACCTGAAGGAACTATTGATTCAGAGCTTTTTGGACACGAAAAAGGAGCTTTTACTGGTGCTATAGGCGAGCGCAAAGGTTATTTTGGCGAAGCGGATAAAGGAACTATCTTTTTGGATGAGGTGGGAGAACTTCCCTTACCTACTCAAGCAAGATTACTTCGTGTTTTAGAAAGTGGTGAGTTCATAAAAGTGGGCTCATCAAAAGTAGAGAAAACGGATGTGAGAATTGTTGCTGCTACAAACGTTAATTTAAGAGAAGCTATAGCCAGCGGTCGTTTTAGAGAAGATTTATATTATAGGTTGAATACAGTTCCTATACAAGTTCCCCCATTAAGAGAAAGAGGCGATGATGCTGCTTTACTATTTAGGAAATTTGCTGCAGATTTTGCGGAAAAATACCACATGCCTGCAATTCAATTGACAGATGAGGCTAAAGAACTCTTAGTATCATATCCTTGGCCTGGTAATGTACGACAATTGAAAAATATTGCAGAGCAAATATCTGTTATTGAAACAAATAGAGAGATTTCTGTAGAGATCTTAAAAAGATATTTACCAGAACAAATTATTCAAAGTAATCTACCTGCTTTATTAGGGAAGAAAACAAGTGGATTTGAAAGTGAAAGAGAAATTTTATATCAAGTGCTTTTTGATATGAGGAAAGATGTTACTGAACTCAAACGATTAGTTCATGATATAATGGCAGATAGGGGAGGTTATTATCCTCAGGCTAGTCCAATAGTTTCCCAATCATCGAATTTACCAACAACAATTAATTTAGATACTGAGCAAGAACCCGTTGAGCAACATATACAAGATACTCATGAATATGTTGAAGAAACATTATCATTAGACGAAGTAGAGAAAGAAATGATAAAAAAAGCTCTTCAAAAACATAATGGAAAGAGAAAAAGTGCTGCAAAAGATTTAAATATCTCAGAACGTACTCTTTACCGAAAAATCAAAGAATATGATTTGGACTAAAAGTAAAACCTTTATATTATCAGGCTTATTTTGTTTTTTATTATCAGCTTGTGCAATATCTTATAAGTTTAATGGTTCTTCTATTAATTACGATAAGGTTAAAACAATCTCCATAGCGGATTTTCCAATTAAGGCAACTTATGTGTATGCTCCTTTGGGTACGCGGTTTAATGAAGAATTAAATGATATATTTATTCGTCAAACTCGTTTGCAATTTGTGAAGAGAGATGCTGATTTAGAAATTGAAGGAGAAATTACTGGGTATAATCAATATAACCAAGCTGTTAAAGCTGATGGATACTCCTCTGAAACAAAGCTAACTATAACTGTTAATGTTCGTTTTGTGAACAATACAAACCATGAAGAGGATTTTGAACAGCAGTTTTCCGCATTTAGAACCTATGATTCCTCCCAAATGCTGACAGCAGTTCAAGATCAATTGATTTCTGAAATGGTTAAAGAAATTACAGATCAAATATTTAATGCAACTGTAGCAAACTGGTAGGCGGATGGATTATAGCACTTTAAAAAAATGGCTGGAATCGCCACATCAATTAAGTGAACAGGATTTTATAGAATTATCGGATGCAATAGTTGATTATCCATACTCACAGCCTTTACGTCTATTTTTCTTAGTTCAGTTAAAAAAGAGAGAATCAGAACAGTTTTCTGAAGAATTAAAGAAAGCTGCTTTGTATATAGCAGATAGAAAACTCCTTTATTTTATTTTAGAAGATAATTCTGAAAAGGAAGTTCTTCCTACAAAGAATGGGATAATAAGAGAAGAACAGAGGACTGTTATAAAGCCTGCGATCATAAAGGAAACAGTAAAAAAAGTTACTAATTCTTCATCTATTCTTAGTAATGAAATGGCTCCTGAAGATCATACTGATCAAACTTTAGATTTAATAGACTCGTTCTTGTCTACTTTGCCACAAGGAGAATTAGAATCTGATGGATTGGAGTTAGCTTCAGATTATACTAGTTATTTATTAGATGAAGAAGAAATTAATTCGGGCCCACCATTGGATGGACAAGACTTAATTGATGAATTTATATGTAGTCATAAAAGTGGAAATCAAAAATCTGGCGATGTACCTGACTTTAAGAAGATTTCTATGGATACTCCTCAAGAAGGAGATGTAGAAATATCTGAGCCAGAATCTGAAGATGAGGGGTTTTTTACTGAGACTTTGGCCAAAATATATGTCAAACAGCAAAGATATGATAAAGCTCTTGAAATTTTAAAAAAGTTAAGCTTGAAATATCCAAATAAAAATGCTTACTTTGCAGACCAAATAAGATTTTTAGAAAAATTGATTATTAACGACAAATCGAAATAACCTTATAAACGATGTACACATTTTTAATAGTATTGATTTTAGTGCTTTCAGTTGCACTTTGTTTAATCGTATTGATTCAAAAATCAAAAGGAGGCGGCCTTGCTTCAGGTTTCTCATCAACTAACCAAATAATGGGAGTACCTAAGATGACTGACTTCATCGAAAAATTAACTTGGGGATTGGCAGCAGGTATTGTAATTTTAAGTATTGCAACTGTATATGTATTGCCTTCAGCTCCAACAAGCCAAGATGGAAATAGATTTCTTGACCAAGCACAAAAACAACAAGTTGAAAATCCTTATAACTTCCAAAATCAGGGCGTTTCAACTACTGTAAATGAAACTCCAATCGAGAATTCATCAGAAGCAACAACTCCTGCTGAATCAGATTCTGCAGAATAAGTTTGATGTGTACTTGTAAAGTAAAAAATTATAACTTAAATTATGGCTGTAATACGAAACGTGTTACAGCCATAATTGTTTTAAGACACTTCTAATTGTATATAAAATGAATAAAATTTCTCACGAAACTATGAGAGAATCATCCGTGCTTAGGTGGTCAGCATTGATTCTCGTTGCATTAACCATGTTCTTTGCTTACATGTTTGTTGATGTATTATCACCATTGCAAACTCTTTTAGAGCAACAGAAGGGATGGACTCCCGAGGTTTACGGAACTTTTGCTAGCTCGGAGTATTTTCTTAATGTTTTTGTTTTCTTCTTATTTTTTGCTGGTATAATACTAGATAAAATGGGTATTCGTTTTACGGGTCTTTTATCTTGTATAATAATGCTTATTGGAGCAGGTATTAAACTTTATGCCATTAGTGATTGGTTTGGAGCGGATAATGCTCTTTATGATTTGCTGAACAGCTTTGCTGTATCTTTTCCACCAGCTGCTAAACTAGCATCTGTAGGGTTTGCTATCTTCGGTTGTGGTATTGAAATGGCTGGTATAACAGTTTCTAAAACGATTGTTAAATGGTTTACTGGTAAGGAAATGGCATTAGCTATGGGGTTGGAAATGGCAATCGCTCGCTTGGGAGTAGCTGTTGTTTTCTGGATATCTCCTTATTTTGCTAATTTAGGAACTCCTGATGTAGTTCGTCCTGTTGCAGTTTGTTGTTTACTATTGTGTATTGGTTTTTTAACCTTCTTTGTTTACACTTTGATGGATAAAAAGTTGGACTCTCAAGATTCTACTCTTTCTAAAGAATTAGATGAAGAGCCTGAAGAAGGTTTTAAAATAAGTGATTTAGGAAAACTACTTACTAATAAAGTATATATCATTACAGCTTTATTATGTGTGCTTTATTATGCAGCTATTTTCCCATTCCAAAAGTTTGCAACTAGTATGTTGGAAAATCGTTTAGGATTATCAACTACAGATGCGTCACAATTATTTTCATGGTTTCCAATTGGGGCTATGCTCTTAACACCTCTTTTAGGTTGGTTCCTAGATAAGAAAGGTAAAGGTGCTACTATGCTTATTTTTGGATCTATATTAGTGTTTGTATGTCATATGACATTTGCTATTTATCCTTTTGTAGAAGGTGATAGTAATAGTTTACTTGTTGCATACTCAGCAATTATTGTGTTGGGGGTATCATTCTCTTTGGTTCCTGCTGCACTATGGCCCTCTATACCTCATTTAGTTGATAAAACTTATCTGGGTTCAGCTTATAGTATTGTCTTTTTAATTCAGAATTTTGGATTGTGGTTATTCCCAATCATTATTGGTGTAGTCTTAGACAAATCTAATCCAGCAGAGGTATTAATAGCTAACAATGGAGTTTATAACTATACCCCTGCAATGCTTGTGTTTGCATCTTGTGGTATCTTTGCATGTATATTAGGCTTATGGCTTAAAGCAGAGGATAAGAAGCACGGTTATGGTCTTGAAGAACCTAATGTAAAGAGCTAATGTTTGCCAAGAGTAATAATAAGATAAATATATTAGATGTGACTCCTATTCGTAGAAGTCACATCTCTACATATATAATGGATGATGGAAGGGTGCGGTTGGGTATTTTGAGATTCAAATCAAAATGGGTGAATAAGTACTTTTTACCCAAGAAAATATCTCCTGAGATTAAAGTTCCGTTAGATGTTCATGGTTCTGAAGTATGGAAATTAATTGATGGAAATCGTACAATTCGTAAGATTATTATTCAGTTGGCCACTCATTTTGAAAATCAGGTTGACTATGAGGAAAGAATAGTAACTTATCTCTATCAATTAAAGAAAGATCAGTTGATAGACTTCATAAGCGCTAGATAAGATTGTTTAGAGCTCACCCACGCCAAAAGGAAGGTGTAAATAGTAATAGTATGGTAAATAATTCTAAACGGCCACACAGCATTAAGAATGAAGATATCCATTTTGCTGTCTGAGGTAATGCGCTCCAAGAAAAATCAGGTCCAAATTTTCCAAATCCAGGTCCCATATTACTAATACTAGAAATAACAACTCCAAAAGATTCTAAAAACTCCACTCCCATAGCCATAAGTGAAAGAGTTGAAAATAATACAATGATAATAAAGATAAAACTAAATGCTAAGACCGTACTTTGGACAGTATTGGGTAATATTTGATTATTTACCTTTACTCTTAGCACTACATTGGGGTGTATGATTCGCTTAAATTCGTTTTTTGTGATCTTGGATAAGATAACAATACGAATGCATTTAAAGCCACCAGAGGTGCTCCCCGCACACGCTCCTATAATCATTGGAATAAATAAGATGCCCCATAAAAATGGATTCCAATTCATATAGTTATCTGTAGCAAAACCTGTTGATGTATGGATTGAGCCTATTTGAAAAATAGCTTTTCTAAAGGCTTCTTCCAATCCGTAATTAGATGTGTAGTATAAACCTACTGTTATAACAAGAGTTAGGACTAAAACTGAGCCTAGATAATATTTCAGTTCTGAGTTTTTAATTACCTTTTGAAATTTCCCAGTAACAAATAGGAGTAGAATAGTGAAATTTACCCCAGATAGAATCATAAAAAAGGAGATAACATATTCAATATAAGGTGAATTATAAAAGGCTATGCTCGTTTGTTTAGTAGAGAATCCTCCAGTTCCTGTTGTACCAAATGCGTGGCAGATACTATCGAAAAAAGTCATTCCTCCTGCACAGAGTAAAAAGGTTTCTATTATAGTCATTCCTGCGTAGATAGACCATATCCACTTAGCCGTAACACTAATTCTTGGATGAACTTTGTCATGTGTTGGGCCAGATGATTCAGCAGCAAAGAGCTGAATACTGCTAACTCCAAATAAGGGCAATACTGCTATAGTGAAGAATATGATTCCCAGTCCTCCAATCCATTGCGTCATACTACGCCAGAAAAGTAGTCCATGAGGAAATTCTTCTATGTTGTCTAGAATAGTGCTGCCAGTACTACTAACTCCTGATATAGTCTCAAAAAAGGCATCTGTAATAGTGGGAATATATCCACTATGATAAAAAGGGATCATACCAAATAAAGAAACGATAATCCATGAGATGCTTACTATAAAGTATCCATCTCTGCGTCCCAAGTATTTTTCTGCTCCTTTACTTAGTAAAGTCAGTATTGCACCACAAGCAGCAGTTAAACCTGTTGTTAAAAGGAAACTATTAAGATCATCTTCTTGATAGAAAAAAGATACGGCTGTACTACATAAAAGCATAGCAGATTCTATGAGTAGTAGAACTCCTATGATTCGTAGGATTAATTTCGTATTGATCATTTTAATTGAAGAATTTTTCTATTTTCTTAATCATTGTATTGAGGCAGAATACTACAACGTGATCACCTGCTTGTATCTGTGTGTCTCCATTCACCAATATGCCTTCTCCTTCACGAATCAGCCCACCTACCGTAAATCCTTTGGGGAAACCTAAATTTTTTACTAGTTTCTTCGTTACTTTAGCATCTGGCTTTACAATAAATTCAGCTACATCAGCATTCGCAAAAGTGAGACACTTTACATTAGAAACGTCAGCTTCGAGCATCATTTGATAAATATGACTAGCTGCAATGAATTTCTTGTTGATTACCGCTCCAATATCCAAGCTTTCAGCCATACTGATATAATCAACATTTTCTACTTCAGCTATAGTTTTTGCTACACCTAAACGTTTTGCTGATAGACAAGCAAGAATATTAGTTTCCGAGTTTCCTGTTAAGGCTATAAATGCTTCTGTATTGTGGATACCTTCTTCAAGAAGTAGATCAACATCTCTTCCATCTCCGTTTAATATCAGTATTTTATTATCTAGTGCTTCAGATAAGCGATTGCATCTCTCTATATTAGTATCTAGAATTTTGATGTTCATATATTCAGGAGCATATTGGGCAGTACGAGCAGCTATTCTACTTCCTCCCATAATCATAACATTACGGACATCTGGATATTCTTCTTTCCCAGTTATTTTTCTAATATAGGGTATGTATTTTTTTGTAGTGGTAAAATACACAATGTCATCTAGTTGTATAGTGTCTTTTCCTCGAGGAATAATAGTTTCTTGTTTTCTTTTTATTGCTACAATGTGAAAAGGTATTTCATTTGCTCCTAGTTCTATTAATGTAGTGTTTACCAATTCGGCATTTTCTCTAATTCTTACACCAAGAAGGATTAAGGCTCCTCCACAGAATTCCCACCATTGGCGAACCCAGCTCATCTTCATTGAAGATACAATTTCTTTAGCGGCAAGCATTTCGGGGTAGATTAGTGAGTCTACTCCTAGTTCTTTAAAAAATGCTTTGTTCTTAGGTAATAAATATTCGTAATTATCTATACGAGCAACTGTTTTAAATGCGCCAAGATTGGAGGCTAACATGCAAGCAGTCATGTTACGACTTTCATCAGGAGTAACTGCTATAAATAGATCTGCTGATTTTACTCCAGCTTCTTCCAAACCCTTGATAGAAGTAGGAGATCCAACAATAGTCATGAGGTCAAAATTTGAATTAAGAGATTCAAGTCTTTCCTCATCTTCATCCAATAGAATAATATCTTGCTTTTCGCTAGACAACAGTTTGGCTAGGTGCGTTCCTACAGCCCCAGCGCCTGCTATAATAATTTTCATTTATTTTATAATACTACTAATTTAGTCAGCTAGTTTGTTTACAATTGTAGCATGGATTGAATCCTCGTCTAATCCGCACACTTTATAAAGTTCATTTACACTACCATGTTCTATAAACTCATCGGGAATACCCATTCGGTATATGGATGGAGTATAACTATTATCTGCCATGAATTCAAGTATAGCAGTACCCATACCACCCTTAATTACTCCATCTTCAATTGTTATAATCTTCTTGAAATTTTGTCCAATCTGATGTAATAAGTCTTGGTCAAGAGGCTTTAAAAAACGTAAGTCATAAAGAGCAATATGATTTCCTTCATTATTTAATTTTTCAATCACGTTTTGTGCACTATTTCCGATTGGTCCTAAACTGATAACAGCTAAATCTGTCCCTTTTATTATCTCTCTACCTGTTCCAATAGTAATTTCTTCTAACTCACATTTCCAATTCGGACAAACACCTCTACCACGCGGATAACGTATAACAAAAGGACCTTTGTCGGGAAGTTGAGCTGTATACATGAGCCTTCTTAACTCTTTCTCATCCATCGGTGAGGAAATTGTTAAATTAGGGATAGGGCGTAGGAATGCTAAATCGAAAGCACCATGATGTGTTGGACCATCTTCTCCCACTAAACCTGCTCTATCTAGACAGAGTACCACTGGCAGTTTTAATATTGCTACATCATGAATAATGTTATCATAAGCACGTTGAATGAAGGATGAGTAAATGTTGCAAAAAGGAAGCAATCCATCTTTTGCCATTCCTCCTGAGAAGGTTACAGCATGTCCTTCTGCTATCCCCACATCAAATGCTCTTTCGGGCATTGATTTCATCATTATATTCATAGAACAACCAGAAGGCATAGCGGGTGTTACTCCAATGATTTTGTTGTTTTTTTCTGCTAGTTCAAGTAGTGTATGACCAAAAACATCTTGAAATTTAGGAGCTAAACCACTTGTGTCAGATACAATTCTTTCTCCAGTTATAGGATTAAACTTTCCTGGAGCATGCCATATTGTAGCATGTTTTTCGGCAGGCTCAAAGCCTTTTCCTTTAATCGTATGGAGGTGTAAAAGTTTAGGACCTTCCATCTCCTTAATGTCTCTAAGTACTCGGGCTATATTTTTTACATCATGACCATCAATTGGTCCAAAGTAGCGAATATTCAAGCCTTCAAATATATTCTGCTGCTGCATGGCTACGGATTTTAAACTATTACCTAGACGTATTAAGGCATTTCTACGATCGTCGTTTAAAATATTCATTTTTCGTAAAACCTTCGCTGCTTGATATCTCACTTGGTTATAAGGTTGAGAAGTAGTCAGGTTTACGAGATATTGCTTCATGCCACCTACACTTTTATCAATGGACATATCATTATCATTAAGAATGATAAGCAAGTTGTTCGGTATAGAAGAAGCATTATTCAAGCCTTCAAAAGCTAATCCACCACTCATAGATCCATCTCCGATTACGGCAACAATATGTCTGTCTAATTCCCCTTTCTGACGTGCAGCTACTGACATTCCTAAGGCAGCAGATATAGAGTTGGATGCATGGCCACAGGTGAAAGTGTCATATTCACTCTCATCAGGAGAAGGGAATGGCTTAATGCCTTTAAATTTTCTGTTGGTATAAAAGATGTCTTTTCTACCGGTCAAAATTTTATGAACATACGCTTGATGCCCGACATCCCATACTAATCGGTCATAAGGAGTATTAAAAATGTAGTGTAGTGCAACTGTTAATTCTACCACTCCTAAACTAGCTGCGAAATGTCCAGGATTACAAGAAAGCTCATCAATGATGTCTTCACGTAATTCAGCACAAAGTTGCTCTAGTTGATCTAAGTTTAATTTACGTAGATCGTATGGAGAAGATATATTATCGAGTAAGCTATATTTTGACTTCTTTTCCATTCTTCAAAATGTTATTGTGCAAAGCTACAAAAGAAAGAGTAAATAGTCTATTTTGTAGTTTGCAAACTCCAAGGTAAACTCAAAAGTAGGTATAAAATGCGAATAATGATAATTCTTTATTCTATTCTATGCTTAATTATGAATTAATAGATTAATAATAAGCCTGTTTATTAAAATAATATTCTAATCAAGAATAAGTAACTATTTTTGTACTATAATACTAGTAAAAAATGAATTTAAGAACTCCAGTTGAAATTAAATCAAAAGAATATCCCAAGATTAATCACAATCATTCTATTCTTAGTCTAGGTTCCTGTTTTTCAGAACATATAGGATATAAATTAGTTCAGGCAAAGCTTGATTGCACTGTGAATCCTTATGGTGTCTTGTATAATCCTTTGTCTATAGAAACAGCAATTAGAGAGATGTGTAGTGAAAAGCTATACTTAGAAGATGATTTGTTTTTATATAATGGGGAGTGGCATAGCTGGATGCATCATGGATCTTTTTCTGCGTTGAGGAAAAAAGATATTCTTGATAATATCAACTCAAGGTTACAGCAGATTCGTGAAAAATTACACAATTTAGACTACTTGTTTATCACGTTTGGCTCAGCTTGGGTATATAAAAGAATAGAAGATGGGGCGGTGGTTTCAAATTGCCATAAAGTTCCTAATAAACAATTTCGTAGAGAGAAACTGAGTGTGCCTGAAATTGTCGAGGTTTATAAAACTCTTATTAAGGATATACAAGAGATATCTCCTCAGTTAAAAATTATTTTTTCAGTAAGTCCGATTCGTCATATTAGCGATGGATTACATCAAAATCAATTGAGTAAAGCTACTTTATTACTCGCGATTGATGCATTGGAGCAATTGTTTCCAGATTCTGTTTTTTATTTTCCTTCTTATGAGATAGTACTTGATGAGTTGAGAGATTATCGTTTTTTTGCTGATGATATGGCTCATCCTTCTTTTTTAGCTGTAGATTATATCTGGGAAAAATTTAGACAAACTTTCTTTTTAAAAGATACAGATAGTTTAATATCTCAATGTGAGCAAATATCAAAAAGTATGGCACATCGCCCCTCTAATCCTAAATCACCAGCTTATGTGTCTTTTTTAGAACATTTAGTAATTAAAATGGAGCAAATATCAAGAAATAATACGAAATTAGAGTTTAGAAAGGAGATTAATCAATGTCATATACAATTGAAGAAATTACGAGAATAATTAAAGCCAAAAGAATTGGTGATAATCAGACTATTATAAACTGGTTGCTCACAGACAGTAGATCTTTAAGCTTCCCCGACGAAACTCTGTTTTTTGCATTGGTAACATCAAGAGGTGATGGTTCAAAATATATTGCAGACTTATATAGCAGAGGGGTCAGAAATTTTGTGATAACAAATTACGAAAATCAAATACTAGCTAAATTTCAATCTAGGGGAATTTTAGCCTATGCAGATGCTAATTTTTTAGAAGTGGAAAACCCTCTGAAAGCTTTACAGAAATTAGCTGCTTACCATCGATCCCAATTTGATTGCCCAGTAGTAGGTATTACAGGTAGTAATGGAAAAACTGTAGTGAAAGAATGGCTTCATCAAATATTAGCTTCTTCGAAAAAGATAGTGAGATCTCCTCGAAGTTACAATTCTCAGATAGGTGTGCCATTGTCTTTGTGGCAGATGCATAGTGATGCAGATGTTGCTATAATAGAAGCAGGAATATCTCAACCCGATGAGATGGGCGCTCTGGAAAGTATGATACGTCCAACAATAGGAGTGCTTACTAACCTAGGTGGAGCGCATCAAGAAAACTTCTTTTCTATGCAAGAAAAATGTATGGAGAAGTTGAAGCTATTTAAACATTGTGATGTTGTCATCTATGAAGCAGATAACGATTTGATATCTAATTGTATGTCTAAATCTATGCTTACGTCTCGTGAGATAGCTTGGAGTAGGTATGATATGGAGCGACCACTTTTTATTAGTGGTATTCAAAAAGATGAGAATGAAACAACAATTTCTTTCCGCTATTTAGGTTTAGATAATTATTATAAAATACCTTTTATAGATGAGGCTTCCATTGAAAACTCTATTCAGTGCTTAGCTATTTGCTTATACTTAATGATACCAGCAGATCAGATTAGAGCGGGGATGGCACAACTTGAGCCTATCGCTATGAGATTGGAAGTAAAAGAAGGCAAAAATAATTGTTTGATTATTAATGATAGCTATAATTCAGATTTATCTTCTTTGGATATAGCTCTTGATTTTCATTATCGTCGTTCATTGCAAAAAGGATTAAAGCGTACTCTTATTCTTTCTGATTTATTGGAAACAGGTCAGAATACTTCTACTCTATATAGAAGAGTGTCACAGCTTATCTCATCAAAGCAAGTGCAGAGGTTAATCGGAGTAGGGAAGAATTTAATGAATGAATTTTCTAAATTTTCTACTATAGAAAAAGATTTTTTCAATAACACTGAAGATTTGATTGAAGCTATTCAACTAGGTAGAATTAAATTTAATCACGAAAGTATATTATTGAAAGGAGCTCGTCGTTTTGGCTTTGAAAAAGTTCTAGAAGAAATAGAACTCAAGAGGCATGAAACTATTCTAGAGGTTGATTTAAATGCTCTGATAGATAATTTAAACTATTATAGAGATCAGTTGCAACCTAAGACAAAGATCATGTGTATGATTAAAGCCGCTGCTTATGGTGCAGGTTCTTATGAAGTCGCAAAAACTCTACAAGATCGTAAAGTAGATTATTTAGGTGTAGCTGTGGCTGATGAGGGTGCTGAACTTAGAAAAGTTGGAATAACTAGCTCTATCATTATAATGAATCCCGAAGTCTCTGCATTCAAGCAAATGTTTCAATACAGTCTTGAGCCCGAAGTGTATAGCTTCCATCTATTAGACTCACTATTGAATGCTGCTGAAAAAGAAGGAATAACAAATTTCCCAATTCATATAAAGATTGATACAGGTATGCATCGACTAGGATTTATGGCAGACGATATGCCTGAATTGGTCAATCGCCTAAAAAATCAAAATGCGTTAATCCCTAAATCAATATTTTCTCATTTAGTAGGGAGCGATTCCGATGTGTTCGATGACTTTACAAAAGATCAAATAAGCTTATTTGACAAAGCTGCGACAGAACTGCAAGCTGCTTTCTCTCATAAGATAATCCGTCATATTTGTAATTCTGCGGGTATTGAGCGCTTTCCTGAAGCCCATTATGATATGGTTCGTTTAGGCATAGGCTTATATGGGGTACATCCCTCCAATAAACCTATTTTAAAGAATGTTAATACTTTAAAAACGACAATACTTCAAATTAAAGATCTTGATAAAATTGAAACTGTAGGATATAGCAGGAAAGGGGTATTAACACGTAATTCACGTATTGCTGCCATTCCAATAGGTTATGCAGATGGACTTAATAGAAAGCTAGGTAATCATAACGGATTTTGCCTTGTTAATGGTCAGAAAGCTTCTTATATCGGTAATATTTGTATGGATGTCAGTATGATTGATGTTACTGATATCCCTTGCAAAGAAGGAGATGAAGTTATCATCTATGGCAATGATCTTCCAGCTGAAGTTTTAGCTGAAAAGTTAGGTACAATACCTTATGAAATTCTGGCAAATATCTCAACAAGAGTGAAGAGAGTCTACTTTCTAGACTGATAATATAGAAGATAAAGTCTTGATTTAAGTAGTTATATTCTATCTTTGCTGAAATTTAGATAACTAACATAAATACATTATTAATATGTTTGAATTTACAACACTAGCGTTTATATCTGGTTCTGAGTGGATTATTATTGCTTTGGTAATTCTTTTATTATTCGGAGGCAAGAAAATTCCTGAATTAATGAAGGGTTTAGGAAAAGGAGTAAAAAGCTTTAAGGACGGTGTGAATGAAGCTAAAGATGAGATCAATAAAGTGAAAGACGATATTGATGAAACCGATTCAAAGAAATAAATTATGGCGGAGATGACCTTTTGGGATCATCTTGAAGAGTTACGTCGAATAATATTTAAAGTCTTAGGAGTTTGGTTGGTTTTGGCTATTGGTTTCTTTATAGCCATGCCTTGGATTTTTGACTATGTTATTTTAGCTCCCTGTAGTAATGATTTTGTGTTTTATGATTTACTACGTTGGATTGGAGAAAAACTAAGTTTAGAAGATGAATTCTTTACACAAGAGTTCTCTGTTAAGTTGATAAATATAAACTTAGTTGCCCCTTTCTTAGTCCACATTTCTACAGCTTTTTGGATGAGTGTAGTAGTATCTGCACCTTATCTTATTTATCAGTTGTGGAAATTTATTAAACCTGCACTTTATGAAAGAGAGTTGAAAGGTGTGAAGAGAGCTATGCTAATGGGAACAATGATGTTCTTTTTGGGTGTTTTGCTAGGTTATTATATGGTTTTTCCTTTAACCTTACGATTTTTATCAACTTATACACTTAGTACAGCGATAGATAATCAACTGACACTAAATTCATACATAGACAATTTTATGATGCTTATACTCTGTATGGGTTTAGCCTTTGAGTTACCCTTGTTAACTTGGCTATTATCCCTTATGGGTGTCGTAAATAAATCATTCCTAAAAAAATATAGACGACATGCAGCTGTTATAATTGTTATTTTAGCTGCAATAATAACTCCGACAGGAGATCCTTTTACTTTAAGTGTAGTAGCAATTCCATTATATCTTCTTTATGAGCTTAGTATTGTAATGGTAAAAGATAGAGAACTAGTAGTAGAAGAAGAGTAAAAGAGTATTATAAACTATCTCTATTAGATAAAAGATATAGCATAAGTCCCGGGTTATCTTAAAAAGATGATTCGGGATTACTTTTTAAAAGTAATTGCCCTTAATTAATGTAATATTTGAAGGTATTAAGTTCTCTTTTAGCTATGGTTTTCTAAGCTATACTTCCTGAAACTCATAAATTGAACTTTTTAAGAGTCGATTTTATGGTAAAGTGTGACACTATCCTTGATACTAATAATAATAGGCATAGTGGAGAATTGTTTATCAAGGTTACTTTTTTATATTTAAGTATAAATGTATTTTAATAATTAGCTACTCGAATAAATCATGAGAAAATCTTCGATATAAAAGGACTCTGGTATATTTGCTGTGACCTTATAACTTCTAAG